>NZ_JBHILX010000099.1:0-848 GCF_042193585.1 Bartonella sp. PS7NMGDW | reverse complement strand
AACAGCCAAATGATAGGAACCGTGTGCCTATTAATAAAACAATCCCTGCCGAAATTAAGCGAGGAGACAGATGAAAAAGCGATTTATTATAACAGGAATGATTACCATTTGGGGAATGATAAATTTGGCACATGCAGTGAATATTGATGGTATAGATTCACTCGGGAAGACATATTTTACACAACCACCTACTCCATCGAAATCACCTGCTTCACCGAAATCACCTGCTTCACCGAAATCACCTGCTCCACCAGCAGAATATTTGGAGCTTATTAAGCTATTAAGAAAAGGGGAAATTATTGAGCTCTTAAAAAAACAGCTTGAGTTAAAAAAAGAACAACTTTCGCAAACAGAAAAAACCTATCAAGCTATAACAAAGAGTCAGAAAACCGCACCTCAGAAAATAGACTTTTCTAGTTTTTTTCTCAAAGAGCCTGAATCGCTCTATAAGAAAGATAAGCTTTCAAGGGAATCATATCAAAAGGTATTAGAGGAAGAAAACAAAATTTCTGGGACTTTTGATCAAGTAGGTGACTCTATTTTTGCCCGTTTAGAATTTATATCGTCTCTAGATAAAGCTTTAACTTTAAAAACTTTTGAAAACGTAGAAAATCGTTTTCAATACCTTAAAGAGCTATTCGATGAACTTCAAACAAAAGAAAACCTGAAAGACATTGCAGATCTTCAAGCACATATCGATGGTTCGTTAGCAATGATCCAAAATGAATCTATAAAGATGCAAATGGTAGCGCATTTACGTAATGCCGAGCGATCACTTATCAAAAGGAAAAGACGCGAACTTGATATGAAAATTTTTAACCATGAAACAAACGGGATGCCTACCATAC
>NZ_JBHILX010000098.1:0-876 GCF_042193585.1 Bartonella sp. PS7NMGDW | reverse complement strand
CCAGATTTAGCGAGATTTTGCTCTTCATTTTCGCACATCACTAAGAGAATTTCATCAGAATTTATAAACACTGGTTTCTTCACAAATGCCTCCATATCAAAATATTTAAATACATTTTGAAAAAAACGCCTTGACATAGGTTTTTTTTTTCGGGGTATGGTGCAGTGATAATTGTATTTTATGCACAAGTCAATTAAAATTTTGCATAAAACGCAAAAATAAATCTTAAAATATATAATTAAATTATGCGCTATCCACAATTTGGGAGATGTTTATGAGCGATATAGATAAAAAAATAGAATCTGTTTTTTCATTATTCAATGAAAAAGAGCAGTTAATTATTACTTATTTTGTTTTTAATTTTTTTAATAATTCAAGAAAATCAAGCACCGCTTCTTTGTCAACTGGATCAAGTGATGCACATATTTTCATAAAATCTAAGTCTACTTCTTTGTAAAAACTGGGGGGAGGTTCGTTAAAAAATTCAGAAATCTTTACTAGTTCATCTATGGTTATATCTCGCGTTTTACCATTTTGATAGGTATTAAGCATGCGATTCACTGCTGATGGGTGTAGTTCTAAATGTGATGCTAATAATGTTTGTGCGCCGTGTCCTCGTTCGTTAAGACGCTCTTTAATCCATAGCTTAAGTTTGGACTGAATATCTTGTTCCATGGTTCGTATAATCCTTGAAAATATATTTTTATGCAAATGTGCAAAAATGATAAAAAAGCATAATTTCGTTGACTTGTGCATAAAACGCAATTATTTATTGCGCTGTTATGGAGATTACATATGCCTTCGAGATTAATTATAAAATATTTAGGTGGTTTCAAAACTGTAGCAACCATAGTGCAAAGAGATGTGTCATCTGTT
>NZ_JBHILX010000097.1:0-876 GCF_042193585.1 Bartonella sp. PS7NMGDW | reverse complement strand
GCTCTTGTGTTAGTCTTTCAACTTCCTCGTCGCGTGATTGAACATCTGCTTTTAGTGCCTGTATCTTTTCACTTTTCCGTTTAAAGTCTTCTCGGTACGCATCTATCTTTTGCTTCAATTCTTTAATTTCCGCATCACATGATTGAACATGTACTGTTAGTAGCTCTATCGTTTCACTGTTCCGTTTAAACTCTTCTCGGTACGCATCTATCTTTTGTTTAAGTTTTTCAATTTCCTCGTCACGTTCTTCAATCTCTTGCTTCAGTTCTTCCATTTCCTCCTCGTCACATTCTTCCATCTTTTGCTTCAGTTCATCAATTTCCTCGTCGCGTTCTTCAATCTCTTGCTTCAATTCTTTAATTTCCTCGTCGCGTAATTGAACATCTGCTTCGAGTTCTTTAATTTCCTCCTCACGTTCTTTAATCTCTTGCTTCAGTTCTTCCATTTCCTCGTCGTCATGTTCTTCTATCTTTTGTTTCAATTCTTCAATTTTCTCGTCGCGTTCTTTAATCTCTTGCTTCAATTCTTTAATTTCCGTATCACGTGATTGAACATCTGCTTTTAGTGTCATTACAACTTCACTTACATTTCTGAACGCCTTTTCATGCTCTTCAGTCTGTTGCTTAAATTTTTTTATTAGCTTGTCACGTTCTTTAATCTCTGCTTCATACTTTCGTATATCCTCATTACGCTCACCAATGATCTTCATAGCTCCGTTGCATTCTTCTTTTAAAACCCTAATTTCGAATTTTAGATTTTCAATAAGCTCTTTAAGTGCTTTAACTTGGTCGCGATAATACAATGCAATACGAAACATCACTCCGCTTAAGAGCAAAACTGAAACCACTGCTATCCATAAAATCTCATTCGAACTCA
>NZ_JBHILX010000096.1:0-885 GCF_042193585.1 Bartonella sp. PS7NMGDW | reverse complement strand
ATCTCATCGAACGAGATTTACGAAAAAGCCATCGTAATTGACCAATATCCTCTGTAGAGGATATAAGAAAGGATGAAACATGAACAATAATCATTATACATATCGTGTTTTGTGGTCGCAAGAAGATGAGGAATATGTCGGATTGTGTGCAGAATTCCCATCCCTTTCATGGTTAGATGCTCAAGCAGAGAAAGCTTTAAAAGGCATTATGGACCTTGTTTCAGAAGTTGTTGAGGACATGCAACATAATGGAGAAGAAGTTCCTGTGCCTTTGTCACATGGTAAATACAGTGGTAAGTTTCAATTAAGAATACCACCAGAACTCCATAGAAAACTTGCAATACAAGCCGCTGAAAATGGTGTGAGTTTAAACAGATACATTTCTTCTAAACTGTAATTTTCTCTTGATAAATATTCGTTTTTAACCACCTCCCCATTGTTGAGAACGGGGAGGGGAGTTCTATTTTTTTAATTAAGCAACCTTTTTAATGGGGCTCTCTAAAGTAGGAGCATAAGCTTGCAATAACGGATTCATGCTATGCGGTAGTTCTGAAGTTCCAAAACCTGTAAGAACTGCTAGAATCTTTGTAATATTCGGCACTTCATCTTGAAGTTTTACAATCAAAGCTTTTTCTACCACCCCCATGATGTCAACCAGAGCACTACAATTTTTATCATCTACATATTCACAATTGACAAACTGAAACAACGTTATCCACAAATCGCATAAGAAGTTAGTATCTACCTTCATTGCACACCCCCAAAGATTTGTTCTCTCAAACATGCCAATCCTCTGGAGGTGATTTTCGTTGAAGGCAGGACCTTTTCTGTACCATCCGGTCTTTGAATGGTAATAGCGGGACAATCCATAAAGCCTTTCTTGAT
>NZ_JBHILX010000095.1:0-904 GCF_042193585.1 Bartonella sp. PS7NMGDW | reverse complement strand
GCTCTTCATTTTCGCACATCACTAAGAGAATTTCATCAGAATTTATAAACACTGGTTTCTTCACAAATGCCTCCATACTGCCTATTGGCAAAAGTTATTTTCTAAGATATGGAACTTATATTTCATTATTTATGAAAATTGTCAATATAAAAATTCAGAAAATATGAAATTTTAATAAAGTGTAGGTTAATTATGGATAAACTAATGTTAGAAAAACTTTGGAATTGTGGAGATAAAAAAGTGATGGCTGCTATTATTTTTTGTCTGAAGAACAAGAATTCTGAAGAATCGTTAAAACAGCTTTCTGAACTTCGGGATTTGCTTGATAATACAGTTGAATAAACTGTTCAGATTCTTTGATTAGAAAAGGGGGGATTTCGCCAAAAAAATCAATAATTTCTATTAATTCACTTGCTTTTATTGATCTTTTTGTACCTGAATCATGCAACATACTAGTTAAGGTAGATGGTAACACTCCTAAATGCTTGGCTAGCATTTTCTTACTACCATGACCATTTTTAGCTAATTGCGCATTAAGCCATACCTTTAACTGATCTGATTCCATAAAATACAAAGTCTTTCATATGAAATGAAAAATCAATAAAAAAAATATGAAATTTTATCTTGATAAAATTCATAAAATATGAAATTTTATCTTTATGAAAAAAGAACCTGCGTATACTATAATAAAATATCTAGGGGGGGCTGTTAACGTTTCGCGTATTTTGAAGAAATGTAAAGGTGCTGTTTATCGTATCACTTATTCTAAAGAGAAGGGTGGTTCTAATGGATTGTTTCCTTCAATTTATCAAGCGCAGTTATTAACCTACGCACGTGATCATGGGATAGATTTGCGTCCAGAAGATTTTTTTTATCCCGAGCGCTTGCAGAGATTAATGCAAGA
>NZ_JBHILX010000094.1:0-941 GCF_042193585.1 Bartonella sp. PS7NMGDW | reverse complement strand
GTTATTTTGTCATATGGATATTAAGGGCGTCTGTTACGGGAACCATTGCTTTTTATCTCATCTAGTTTCTATGTCTCCATAGATGTCCAAATGTAATTCCTTTTGCGAGAGAATTGGCAACGCTTGATAGTTTGAGTAACAGCATGATGGATATAATAGACAAGACGATAGCTCCCCCAAACATGAAGCTTATATTCTGGTCGTAATCGAGTTTCATATCGCTCAAATAGTTTGCAAAGATATTCATCATCAGATTAAATACAGTCGCTAAGAGTAGAAAGAGGATTATATAATTGACGACTTGGATTATCCATTGCTCGAAAAGGCGATGAGTTGGTTGCCAGAGCAAAGCAACGATGAAGAGAGGTCCCCATCCTACGAGAAGTGTAATAGCGAGTTTTGTCAGGAGCACGAGACCACCACCGATTGCTACGACGAGGCTTGTTGCCAGCAAGATGATGATGCCTAAGAGACTGTAAAGCAGACCATTGCCTTCGAAGAAGACAGTTTCTTGGAAAAGACGTCCTGCATATTGAAATCCTTTGGTTGCTGCTTTATCCAGTAAATTCATTAATTGTGTATTATCGAGTGGATTTGTTATGAGCGCTTTTGATAACTCATAGGGCATTTGTGTTATTAAACTCGCAATTTCATTTTGATAAAGTCCTGTGGTAAGAGCTATTGAAGTAATAATACTTATCCGTAGGAAACGATTTACAAATCCGGAGAGAGGCATATCTATAGCGCCACGAATGATGAGCCAACCATAGATGATGAAAGCGATTGTGATACCGATTGAAACAAAGGGTGTAATTGTAGCTATTGTTTTTGAGGAAAGATCCGTGACATATGTATTTGTTATCTGATCAATTTTAGTGAAAAGTTGCGTGAACACTGTAAAGTCCATGGAATTCCTCTTTAATGAATTTTCAACTTTTTAT
>NZ_JBHILX010000093.1:0-949 GCF_042193585.1 Bartonella sp. PS7NMGDW | reverse complement strand
ATCAAACAAATCAAAATGCTCGGTAGCTTTATCAATCCAATCAAAAGCAAATGCATATTCAATAAATATCTGCAAAAAACGTTCTTTTTACATTTGGAAGCGTTGGTTTTTACAAAGCAGCTTTTCATAAGATAAATAAACAATTATGGTTTTTTGTTACCATTTTTATCAAGTCAATTTTATTAATAATAGTTATTAAAAAATCACAAAATTAAAATAAACATTTGAAAATATACCCACATGGATATATTAATAATCATGAGTAAAATAAAACGTATCATTATGGCTTGGTTCTTCACTCAAAGATATAAAAAGTCTTCCTGATCTTATTCAACAAAGGATTGGTTATGCTCTTTATCTTGCTCAGATAGGAGATAGAGGAGAAAATGTTAAGGCTCTCAAGGGGTTTGGATCTGCCAATGTTCTAGAAATTATTGAACGCGATATTCAAGGAACTTATCGCGCTGTTTATACGATACAATATAAAAAATCTCTTTATGTGTTGCATTGTTTTCAGAAAAAATCGACCCGTGGCATTGCAACACCAAAACCAGACATTAATCTGATTAAAGAACGTCTCAAGTTAGCAGAACAATTAGAAGGGAATTAAAATGATCAATGTTTTTCACGGTAGTTCCAATGTTTATGCGGATCTTGGCTTTTCAGATTCCAGAGAGATGCTTATCAAAGCGCAACTTGCTCATAAGATTAGTCAAATTCTGAAAGAAAAGAACTTAACACAAAAACAGGCTAGTCAACTTTTGAAAATGACTCAACCAAAACTGTCTAAACTCTTAAGTGGAGAATTTCGAGGAATTAGTGAAATGAAAATGCTTGAGTGTTTGGCAAAATTGGGAAACGATATCAAGATTATTGTTAATCCGAAAGAAGTTAAAACGCTTGAAGGACATTTTGAAGTTGTTTTTTCTTCTTAAACTTCTTTATGATT
>NZ_JBHILX010000092.1:0-975 GCF_042193585.1 Bartonella sp. PS7NMGDW | reverse complement strand
GCGTATTGATGTCTATAGCTTTTTATGATTCAATAAAAAAAGTAAGCATTAAAGGAAAAATCTCAAATCAGAAATTAAAGGTGGTCTAAAAGGTGGACCAAAAAAGGTGGACGAGCAATGCTTGAAAAGGTGGACGAGAGGGGACGTTAAGTGAGGGCGATTCATCGGTTATCAGCATCATTCGTAAAGACGTCCTCGCAGGGTAAATATTGTGACGGGGCGGGGCTATGGTTGAATGTTCGAAAAGACAATACACGCTCTTGGTTTTTTCGCTATACGCACCACAATAAGCGCCGTGAAATGGGACTTGGTCCTGTTACAAAACTCTCTTTAAAAGAAGCGCGTGAGCTTGCTAGGCATTATAGTGATATTCTTAAAGAAGGCAATGATCCTATTGTCTTTCGAGAACAGACTATTTTAAAACAGCAAAGCAATATTTTTCAAGAAATTGCAAAAGCGGCTTTTGAAAGCAAAAAAGCAGAGTTGAAAAATGAAGGTAAAAACGGCCGCTGGTTTTCTCCGCTGGAGTTACATGTTATCCCACACATAGGGAATTTGCCTATAGAACAATTAACAGCAAATATCATTCGCAATGTTCTCTCACCCCTTTGGCATGAAAAAGCAGATACGGCAAGAAAAGCACTTAATCGTATTAACATTTGCTTGAAATATGCAGCGGCTCTTGGTTTGGACGTTGATCTACAAGCTTGTATGAAGGCACGCGCCCTTTTAGGAAAAACCCGTGCTAGATCAACAAATATTCCTGCTATGCCATGGCAAGAAGTTCCAGCTTTTTATCAGAATTTGGATGATAATATCCTTTCAAATTTAGCACTGAAATTGCTTATTTTGACAGGGGTACGGTCATATCCATTGCGCTATTTGCATCTTGAACAAATAGATAAAAATATATGGACAATACCAAAAGAAAACATGAAAGGTATTGTAGGAAAGGTTTCAGATTTTCGCGTGCCA
>NZ_JBHILX010000091.1:0-1015 GCF_042193585.1 Bartonella sp. PS7NMGDW | reverse complement strand
ACCTTGATAAAAACGGAGAGACACCATTTGTTACCTTCAAGGTTTCTCTTTCAACACTTGGTTTTTCTACAGCTTATCGATCTATTTTCATCAATACTCCCCAATATACCGTTCTTAAAGAATCAGAAGAAGTTTATGCAGTTTCTAGTACTGAATTGGATGAAGGCAAGCTGAAACAGATCAGTGCGGATATTCTTGAATGGGCTGATCGACAAAATGTGAATCAAATCATCTATGATTATGCGGCTTTGCCAACAAATAGTGAATATGATCTTATAATACGCCATTTTATTGCGCTTATTCTTATTGGGGATGTTGAAAAGCTCAAATTTTATAAGGAAAGTTTCAGGGCAAAGAACCATCTAGGCTTCGTGGAAGGTATCACGAAATATACGATTGACAACGCTCTTACTCTTGCACGGCGTTATCGGACTGGTTTTCCCAAAAATGCTCCGATTTTAAGCTTGGATGCGCAAACAGCATCTGTTGCTTCTAAAACAACTTCTGTTGAAGTGGCAGAGGAATTGGATGAAGTGGATGACACTGATGATCGTCTCACCATGGAAAGTGCTCATGCAATTTTAAAAAGCCTAGGCTGGTCAACCGAGAAAATCAATGAGAATGACCATATGGCAAGCTATCAATTGGCTGATCGTGAAGTAGATATTCTTTATAACGACGAAATTGCCAAAGACTACCCACAATTTGATAGGGCTTTTATGATTAGCACGGGCATTCTTTCCACCGCTTGTAAATTCATTGATCCTACCCACACGGAAGATATTCCAGATATACAGCTTAATTTTGAAGCCAAGGGATTAGAAATCTTTGAACCAGAAGTCACTGCGGATCGCTTAAAGCAAGCACTTGATGATGCGCTAAAATGGGCGGTAACAGACATTGACCTTTCTGAAAGACTTCGCTCTGATTATGGCACTGCTCCTTGGCAACAAGATGCAACATCTAAAGCAGATAATACGGATTATGCTTTACTTCATCTTGGCGCTCTTGCTTT
>NZ_JBHILX010000090.1:0-1022 GCF_042193585.1 Bartonella sp. PS7NMGDW | reverse complement strand
TGAAAGGCAAGGGGAACGATTCCTGTCGGACCATGGCGTTGTTTTGCTATAATAACCTCGGCTTTACCCTTGGCTTGTTCCATTGCCTCTTGCCATTTGCTATACTCGGCGGTGCCTTCTTTTGGTTCTTCATTTTTGAGATAATATTCTTCGCGATAGACGAACAACACAATGTCGGCATCTTGCTCGATTGAACCAGATTCACGTAAGTCGGAGAGTTGTGGACGTTTATCTGTTCTATTTTCAACTTGACGCGAAAGTTGAGACAAAGCAATGATGGGAATATTGAGTTCTTTTGCAAGTGCTTTTAACCCAGTGGTAATGGCTGTAATTTCTTGAACGCGATTTTCTAATGAACGCTTTGAACCGCTTGTCATGAGTTGGATATAATCGATAATCAAGACATCTAGACCATGTTGTCGTTTAAGACGCCTTGCACGGGCGGACAATTGTGCAATAGACACACCACCCGTTTGATCAATATAAAGAGGGATTGTTTGTAAGGAACGCATTGCGTGAATAATTTTTGCAAATTGCTCTTCTGAGATATTACCACGGCGCATATCAGAAGAAGAAACCTTTATTTGCTCTGAGATAATACGAGTTGCAAGCTGTTCAGTTGACATCTCAAGTGAAAAGAAACCAACAATACCCCCTTCATTGGCTTGGCTGTTATCATGACGCTTGCAAGCATTGGCAATATTAAAAGCAATATTGGTAGCAAGAGAGGTCTTCCCCATAGCAGGGCGCCCCGCAAGGATAATCAAATCAGATGCTTGTAATCCCCCCATTTTCTCATCAAGAGTTTTGATATGGGTAGCTATCCCTGAGAGCTTTGAAGAACGCTTTTTCGCAGCGCTTGCCATGTTAAGTGCTTTTGTAATGGCTGTATTAAAATTTTCAAATCCACCTCCATATTTCCCTTTTTCTGCTAGCTCAAATAATTGATTTTCAACAGTTTCAATTTGTTGTGATGTTGTAAGTTCTACAGAAGCATCATAAGCTCTATTCACAACTTGAGT
>NZ_JBHILX010000009.1:0-117086 GCF_042193585.1 Bartonella sp. PS7NMGDW | reverse complement strand
CAAATGGGTATTTTTCAGCTTACCAGACTTGCTATGAATAGCAACAGACGGTTAAGGGGATTGATCCACTCTCAAGCCGAAATTTGATTAACTAATTTTACTAGAATTGGCTGGGGTACCTGGATTCGAACCAGGGAATGCCGGTACCAAAAACCGGTGCCTTACCGCTTGGCTATACCCCAAAAAAACATGCTTTATAGCAACTCTTGCACCTTATAGCGATTCCTGTGATTGGACGCAATATCTGAAAATCAAAGACCTTACTTTTTTATCATAAAGTGCCTGAGTCTTGTATGGCATTGCATCAATACAAATTCGTAGCAGAAACTGATATACGGTTGTGCTTTTAACACAAATAGAAACCATTTATCCACCAATTATTTTGCTCTTTGTATTGATGTCCTAGGAACAGAAAATGAAAATCTTGTAGTTTACTCATGTATCTAATAAATTAGCATATGATTTGCTTTTCTTGATATATTCAAATCTCATCTTGCTTCATTAAGATAAAAGCTGTCACCATTGGGGACCGGTAAAGTATGTGATAGTGCTGCTGTGCTCTTTTATTAAGCGTAAAGATGGTAATGTCCACTGGCTTTTACATTATATTATTCATGGGTAGCGCCATAAAATGAAATCAAGCACATTGAAAAATATCTCCTAAAAAATAACACTTAATATTCTGTTGAAAACACTATGATACACCTATAGGTTAGAAGAGTTTTGCAAAAATTAAAAACATTTTATATGGTATTTGAAAAAATATAGATACAAAAACAAGGAATAATAGCTATTTCCATTTACTTTTTATTCAAAAGATAATGATATTTATTACCCATTCATAGATGTAAAAAATCTTCAGAAGCAATCTTTATATAGACCGAGGACCTTTTGATTAATGAGCATGCATTTCCTAAAAGCTTCTTTTACAAAAAGAGAGACATTAAAACTAATTTCATACAAATAGGTATTCAACATTTGCTTTTAAATTCGGTAAATGGCAAATTAGGCTTATGAAGTAAGCTTAACAATTAGAATCGAGGAGATTTTTAAATGGCTTTTGAATTGCCCCCGTTGCCTTATGATTACGATGCCCTTTCACCTTATATGTCACGCGAAACGCTTGAATATCATCATGATAAGCATCACCTCGCTTATCTTAACAACACCAATAATTTTGTGAAAGAGTTAGGCTTAGAAAATGAAAGCCTTGAAGATATTGTTAAAAAAAGTTTTGGAAAAAATATTGGTTTGTTTAATAATGCAGCACAGTATTACAATCATAACCACTTTTGGCTTTGGATGAAAAAAGATGGTGGTGGCCAAAAACTTCCTGAAAAGTTAGCAAAAGCTATTGACGCTGATCTAGGTGGTTACGACAAATTCCGCGCTGATTTTATTGCTGCTGCTAGTGCCCAATTTGGTTCTGGATGGGCGTGGGTTGCTGTTAAAGATGGCAAGCTTGAAATTATGAAAACGCCTAATGGCGAAAATCCCTTAATTCACAATGCTCGGCCTATTTTAGGTGTCGATGTGTGGGAACATTCCTATTACATTGATTACCGCAATACTCGACCGAAGTACCTCGAATCCTTTGTAGACCATTTAATTAATTGGGACTATGTTTTGAAACTTTATGAAGAATGTGAACTTTAAGCTATCTAGATAATTTTTTAGTGTATGAAAGTCCCTATAAACCAATAAATTATGAGGGACTTTCAAACAAAGATATTATGGATTAGCAACAGTCTTTCCCTGTTATCTTTAGAATATATGCATAGATATAGGCAATTTCTTCTAGCTTTGAAAAACGTCCAGCTGCACCAGCGTGCCCTGAATCCATATTAATACGTAATAAAATTGCATTATCGTCTGTTTTTAAGTCTCGTAATTTTGCCACCCATTTTGCAGGCTCCCAGTAAGTTACACGAGGATCTGTTAATCCTGCCATCACAAGTATAGGGGGATAGTTTTGAGCTTTGACATTATCGTAGGGCGAATAGGAAGCAATAAGCTTATAATCTTCTTCTGATTCAAGAGGATTCCCCCATTCGGCCCATTCTGGAGGTGTGAGTGGCAATGAAGCATCTAACATTGTCGCTAAGACATCAACAAAAGGCACATTCGCTACGATTCCAGCAAAATCCTGTGGAGCTATATTGGCAATGGCTCCCATCAACATGCCCCCTGCTGAACCACCATGAGCAATAAGCCGGTCGTGAGAAGTGAATTTATTGTTTACGAGGTAACGCCCACAAGCAATAAAATCTGTAAATGTATTGTGCTTAAAGAGATGTTTTCCTTTCTCATACCATTCTACTCCCTTTTCTTTTCCTCCGCGAATATGAGCAATCGCGTAAATAAAACCTCTGTTTACTAGAGAAAGTATATTACTATTGAAACTGGCAGGAATAGAGATCCCATAAGCACCATAACCGTAAAGCAGACAAGGCGCACCACCATCAAGAGGAGTGTTTTTGTGATAAAAAAGTGAAATAGGAATCTTCTCACCATCGTCTGCTATTGCTGTAATACGTCGTGTTACATATGCATCTTTATTATGCCCAGAGGGAATTATTTGCGTTTTTAAAAGCATTCGTTTACGACTTTTCATCTCATAATCAAACACTTGATCAGGTGTTGTCATAGACGAATAGGAAAAACGAATAGTTGGACTGTTATATTCTGCAACCCCTTGTAGACCTAAAGAATAAGCCTCTTCAGTAAAAGCAATGGAATTAACTTGTTTAGTGGTACGTTCCATTACCTTTATACGTGGAAGCCCCTCAAACCGTTCGATCCAGACAAGAAAATCTTGATAAGCATCATGGGATAAGATTAGGCACCCAAGCTGATGTGGGACAAACTCAGACCAATTTTCTGATTGTGGGGATGTATATGGCGCTACCATAATTTTGAAATCTTTTGCATTATCTAGATTGGTCAGAATATAGAAGACATCACCACCTGCTGTAAGTGAATATTCAATACCTTTTTGTCGTTTCCGTACACATTGGGGATTAGTAAAAGGCGCCTCAGCAGGAATCAACCAGATCTCTGATGTTTCATGATCATGAATATTAATATAAATAATATCGTTAAGCTTAGAGCCGCTTACATCTAAGAAAAAACTTGGATTGTCTTCGCGAAAAATAAGCTTATCTTGTGATTGATCAGTGTTTAATCGGTGATAATAGAGCTCTGAAGGTCGGTGATTTTTATCCATTTTAGTATAGAAAAAACCTTCAGATTTAGCATCCCATACAATTTGACCAGATGTATCAGTAATTGTGTCCATACAGTCAGACAATGTCTCAAAATTACGAATTTTAGCTGTATAGAATTCTGATCCTTTGTCATCATAGGTCCATACCACATGTATATGGTCAGGAGATTCTTGAACTGAACCAAATTTGAAATATTCTTTGCCTTCTGCCAAGACATCACCATTAAGGTACACGTTTTTTTCTCCGCCATTCCTTGGTGTCCGAAAATAATGTGGTTGTTGGCCTCCGGTAACATAAGAGAATCCGTAAGCAAAAGGACCATGTTTTATAGGAACAGAACTATCATTCTCGTGGATCCTGTTTTTCATTTCGGTAAAAAGCAAATCTCGTAATGGTTTTGTATCAGCCATTTGAGCTGATTGATAAGCATTTTCTTTTTCAAGATAATGTCGAATATTTGGATCAAGACAGTTAGGATCTTTAAAAACATCTTGCCAGTTAGACGCACGTAACCAATGATAGGGATCATCACGAAAAATACCATGATATATTTCCTTATGAGTGATTCTAGATGCTTTGGGAGGAATTGCAAAAGTGCGGGTCATACACAATCCTATATTAAAATATGTTAACAGCTTCGTTTATATGTTAGAATCACAATTATTGATGCAAGTGTAAAAATCTATAAGTTCTATTCACTTGTAAAAATAGCGCCATGATAATTTTTAAAACTAATATCTTTCTGTCCATTACATATCACAGCTATTGTTTTCTAGGGATATAATACCATTTTTATAACGAAAGTGACTGGTAAGACAATTAAACTATGAGAAAAAGAATTGATTTTTTTTGAAACAGTATAATCTTATAACTTTATAGAAAGCAATAAGTATATTTAAAGTGTTTTCGTTTGTGTATAAAACATAAAAATATTATATGTCGTTTTAATGAATAGTTTTATATTATAAGTAATTCCACTGTGTCTTATTTATAATATAGATTGTTATTTATTATTAAATTTAATAAGTATAAATAATAAAAATAAATTTAAAGTTTATTAAAAATAAAATTACTCAATTATAAATATTCAAAATAAAAAATACTAATTTATATATTATATTTTTATAATTAGTAATTTTATTTTTACATTATCAAAAAAAATAAATAAATTTTATCCTATATTTTTTTATATTTGTAATGTATTGTATATTATGTATGATATGTTATAGGGTAAAAATATATTTTAGCATGTAATAATTTCGTTTTTCTTATTTTATATTATGACAAAAAAGAGGTATTTATTTGATTTTTTTGTGTTTTGGCAATTTTATAGAATAATTGAATTGACAAAAAAGATTTTTGTACAATATGAAACTCTTGTGCATGAGATCTTTATATCATGAGTATATGCACTATATCTCGATTTTGAATTACTCAATTTTAAATTAAAGGAAACAAGAATGGAACATCGTGCAGTCTTAGAGACTGAAAGCAATTTAGTTATTACATTGGTTGCTGATATTGTTGCTGCCTACGTGAGTAATAATTCTATTCGACCGACTGAAGTGCCAAGTTTAATTGCTGATGTCCATGCTGCTTTTCGTAAAGCAGGAAATCTAGAGTTAACAGAAGTCGAAGTTGAAAAACAAAGGCCTGCCGTTAATCCAAAGCGTTCAGTATTTCCTGATTATCTCATTTGCCTTGAAGATGGAAAGAAATTTAAATCTCTAAAGCGTCATCTCATGACACATTATGGAATGTTGCCAGAGGAATATCGTGAAAAATGGCAGTTAGATAGTTCTTATCCTATGGTGGCGCCTAATTATGCAAAAACACGATCAGCTTTGGCCAAAGAAATGGGTCTTGGACGCAAAAGTAAACGGAAAAAAACTAAATAATCTTATTTTGCGAAAATAATGGTTTTGTGTATAAATTTGATTTTAGTATACATGTTTTGTGTGAAGCTTTTGTATATATAATAATTTCTACCAAGGGGATTATATATAGCTTTCGTTACGAATCCGTTTAATCATTGATTTCAGACCATTTGATCGTTGTGGTGTAAGATTTTCATTTAAACCAAGTTTTTCAAAGAGCTCTTGAGCATCAGAATTGCGAATTTCAGAAGCTTTTTTGCCTGAATAAAAAGCAAGAAGTATGTAAATAAGTCCACGCACAATATGAGCATCGGAATCACCTTGAAACGTCAATATTGGATCTTCTGAGTTATTACGTGAAGATAAAAGCCACACTTGGCTAACACAACCAGGAACTTTGTGAGCATCGTTTCTAGCGCTTTCCGGAAAAGGTGGCAATTCATGACCAAGCTCAATGACATAACGATAACGATCTTCCCAATTATCCAAAAGCGAAAAGTTCTCTATGATATTACCGATTGTTTCCGCCATTATTTTAGTCCTGTTTCGTTTGAATAATCATTCTTAAATACACTTATAAAAAATAAATATTTATTCTTCCTAACATAAATAACACAAAGAACGTTAAAAATCCTTATTTCAAGATAACATTGTATGGCTTTATAAGAACTCTTGTATTGCGATTTTGCAAGAAACATTAGGGGAAATCTCTGATATTATTGTTGTTCCCTAATATGTTGCCTAAATATTCATAAGCAGCTCTCGCACCGTAATATGCGCGTTCACCAAGTGAACTTAAAAATGATTTTCCTACTTTGCAGGTTTCTATATTACGGTCACAAAATGCTCCTAAGTCATTTAAAGCTTTCTTAAAAGCAATAATCACATCGCTCGTTGTTGTCTCATTATTTTTGGGGCTAGAAGAATGGTTACTGTTTGGATCTGCTACAAAAAATGAAATAATGACAAAAATAAAAAATAAAAAAAATGATAATTTGATTAAAAAACGTATCATGGGCAATCAATGTACCGCAGTGGTAAATACAATAAAAGAAGCATTTTATACACTGTTTCTTTATAAACAATTTATAAAATTTGTTTTTTATAAAATTGAGTATTCATTTATTGGATCTATATCATTGGCTTTTTTATAAATATGGCACAATGCCGCTGTATAAAATGGGATACATTGTCTATTCAGTAAAAATTTAACATCCCAATTATACACTTACAGGCTGATCATATTAATGAACATACCATGATAAAAAGTGAGAGATATAACCATGATCGTGCATAAGAGTTAAGAAATGTACCCCCCACATTTATAACCTTTTATTCCACAAGAAAGTGTAGCAATGAGATAAGGATTAAACACAGAGTCCAATTTCTTTTCCATATTGTGTACATACTTATTTTAAATAATAGTTCATCATCTTAGCTTAGTTGAAAAGGCTAAAAAGAGTCAGACTCTGTTATTCTGACTCTAGTAGTGATAAAATATTTATATTATCTATAAAACTTTTACTAGAACATCACCAACATGATCAATATGTCGATCAAAAGATCAAACAATACCTTCATCTCTTATAACTCCATCTCAATATCTCAAGACAAGTTTTTCTATAACATTGTAAACATCAATTTAATTGATACAAAAGTAGCTCCACTAAAATATAATAACCTTAAGAGACCAGTATTCTCACCAAACCGTTTACAGAAAAGTAACCCTATATATGTAAATTGTAAAGAATATAATGACTCTTATCTTTTTAACGTTATAGAAAAATAGTCTCTAACTTGTTTTTAAATGATAGGCAAACACCTGCGCCAAAAATGAAGAATAACGTGATATTATTATTGAGATGATTATATGTGATAATGCAGTTTGCAAACACTAAAATGCTCTTGAACGTTAATCATTCGATGTTCTCTTTATACATATTGAAAGATTTGTAAAATCTGAAATTAATGAAAATTGATAAGAGCTCTTGTTGATTGATCAACTTATACATTGATAGAATGAAGCTGCTTATTCTAGGAGTTTGAAAGGAAAAAACAATAATGTAAATGCATTTCTCTCTAGCGAAAAGTAAGAACTAATTTGCATTCGTTTCTTTGTGAAACATAAACGCAACTGAAAATAAAAATGATGACAAAAAAACGAAAGACGACCCGAAAAAAAACTGTAAAACACCGTAAATACTCTAGTAGTATTGTTATAACACTTCTTCTTATAATTTTTCATTTTATTTTTTGGATAGCAAAAACTCTTTATTTCTATACACGAAAAAATACTTTATTTTTTGTTGGATCTCTTCTTTTTAGCATTAGTTTTTTATTTATTTCATTTAATGCTTTATTTTCGCAAATGACAACGCATCAAAATATTTTAACTCAAATGAAATTTTCCTCCGTTCAAAGTATAGGAAAGAGCTCTACTTTATTGGAAAAAGAAGCAAAATCACAAGAACTCTCTCGTGTAACTTCTCTACATTCTCCAAGTCATCACCATACAAATTCACCTTTACCTCCTCAATCAGCAAGCATGCTGGAAAAGCAAAAAGAACTAGCAAAATTAGGACTTTATGATGGACCTTTAGATGGACTGGAAGGACCTAAAACACGCCGTGCCATCACTTTATGGAAACAACAAGCTGCTCAGAGAATGCAAAAGAATGTTCTATCTAATCCCGCAACAGATGAAATTGCGATATTAATTAAGCAGAGCGAAATAGAAACAAAAAATATGACGCACTTAAAAGAAGCTATTTCAGAGCCTTCTGTCGAAGATATTATACAAGTGCAAAAAGCTTTACATATTTTTGGGAATGAAGAGGTTATTGTCACAGGAATAGAAGATCAAAAGACGATAGAAGCCTTAAAACAATTTCAAAAAATGTTTGATCTTCCTGTAACAGGTAAAATTAATCACACAATTTTAATGAAAATGCGTGAAATTGGTTTATTAAATTGAAGCTAATCATCTATACTATAAAAATAATCTCTTAATTTATAATGATAATTCATCTTTCGCTTGTTTAATGCCCTCAAACATTCCTTCATCTCAAGCCCTCTTATATTCAATCGATCAGAATGGTTTTCTTACACATTACATATTGAGCCATACAACTTGCTGTAAGAAAACCACAACCGATTGCAGAAAAAAGAAATATTGCAAAATAGCAAACGCGGTCGTTCTAGAATTTTTATTGCTTCTGATGATAAAAGGACACGAAATTTTTGTAGTATCACGTAAACCTTTCATATTATCGAGCCACTAATTGTCCATATCTTATCGTCAATTTGATCTTTATAAATATGATGCAAAGAATTTGTGCAAACATCTGTAAGGATAAGTAGACGTAAAGCTAGTTGTATTATGGTTGTTGTTTCGCAAAGTGTCTGATAAAAAATCGGCAATTCTCTCCAATCTATTGCTGGAAAGTTTTGTGTTTTATGACGTTGTTTTCTAAGAGAACGTGTGCTTTTGGTGTCGCCTATAAATTAACATCTAAACCTAACGCAGCAGCATGTTTGAAGCAAATGTTAAGACAGTTTAGTACTTTCTCAACTGCTATAGCTTTTGTATGCCAAATAGGAGGCAAGGGCATTACGTATCTCTGTTTGTATACTCTCTGAAACAGAGAGACAGTCTAATTTGGGAAGAATATGAAATTTTAAGGGTAGAAACCAATTTTCATCTTTGCCATTTCCTTTTAATTCAGCTTTACGACTTTCAAAGACATCTAAAGCAATGTCTTTAAAATAATGGAGATTACCTATTGCCTCATGCTTTTTTTAGCTCGTATCTTTTTGGGCCCACGCCTCCTCACGTAAAACAAAATGTCCTAAACGGAATATATGTGGATTGCCATTCACGGGCTTTCTTAAAAAAACATTTCTAAAGCACCCAAGCCCATTTCGCAACAACGGCCCGTGAATAATAATAGCAACCCCACTTGTGCGCTATCATCTTTATGCTTGTGACGAAGCAAGCCGGGCACCATTACAACACTATACCTACCTTCAATTTGTGACAGCTCTTGACACTTGAGATGATTCATAAGAAGCATATCCTTGCTTTATTTTTATTCACAGACGCTAATTCCGCCTGTAACATGCAAAAAACATGGTTTTGATTGATTCATTATAAAAGAAGTTGAAATGATAAATTATCATTATAAATCAACATATTGTATAACTTTGATATTCCTTCATAAATGTAAAGATGGTAGTGCATAGTAGAGTTTATATACTTTGGGAAGATTTTTATAAACTTACGGGAAATTTTACACAATCCCCATTCCACGAATGTCAATGTGAAATGGGGCATCCACTGAGAAATGTCTATCTCAAACAGCATGATGTGCAAAAAAATGCATTTGTTTGGAGCATTCTATTTTGCGTGAGGAATTCATTCCCCTATAAAAAAGCAAACGTGTAAATTGACTGCACAATAACACATTTCTCTCTATCAAGAGGTTCGTCAATAGAAAGTGTATTAATAATACATCTTTGTCTATCCTGCTTCATATTTTCTCTCATAAACTTCTCAAAAAAACACTTTCTCGTGTAACATAACTTATCGTGCATTTTAGAAGCACTTTATTTCCTTTATTAAAGAAAATAAAAGAATATATAAAAATTTATTTTAGTAATAACTATACAACAAAAAAATATTAACCCATTATACCCTTTTTTGCTATTGCGGCTTGAGCTGCTGCTAAACGAGCAATTGGTACTCGAAAAGGAGAACACGAAACATAATCTAGGTTATTTTCTTCACATAAAGCAATAGAGGCAGGATCGCCTCCATGTTCACCGCAAATTCCCAATTTTATTTTTGCACGCTTTGATCGTCCACGCTGTGCAGCAATGGTAATAAGTTCTCCTACTCCATCACGGTCAATAGACACGAAAGGATCTTGCTCTAAAAGACCTTTTTGAAAATAGGTTGCCAAAAAAGGAGCAGCATCATCACGGGAAATCCCAAAAGTAGTTTGTGTCAAATCGTTTGTTCCAAATGAAAAAAATTCAGCAGTTTCAGCAATTTCATCTGCTCGAAGCGCCGCCCTTGGAAGCTCAATCATCGTCCCAACCATATATTGAATAGTGCTTCCCTTTTCTTTCATCACTTCCTCAGCAACCTGATCAATACGCGCTTTTACAAAATCGAGTTCAGATTTAAGCGCAACAAGTGGCACCATAATTTCAAGCATAACAGGAGATCCAGATTTTTGGGCAGCTTCTGCTGCTGCTTCAAAAATCGCCCGCGCTTGCATTTCTGCAATTTCAGGATAAGTAATAGCTAAACGGCATCCACGTAATCCAAGCATAGGATTAAATTCGTGCAACTGCTGAGCGCGTTCAGCAAGAACTTCAGCAGAAACACCCATAGCTGTTGCAACATCAAGAATTTCTGCTTTCGTTTTAGGTAAAAATTCATGTAATGGTGGATCTAGCAAGCGGATAGTAACAGGTAAACCACACATAATTTCAAATAATTCAATAAAATCTGAACGCTGCATTGGCAAAAGCTTATCTAGTGCTTTACGACGACCATTTTCATCATGGCTTAAAATCATTTCACGCATGGCCACGATACGTTCATCAGAAAAAAACATATGCTCCGTACGGCAAAGACCTATACCCTCAGCCCCAAAAGAGCGCCCCATACGGGCATCAGATGGTGTATCAGCATTAGCGCGAACTCTTATACGTCGCATCCCATCAGCCCATTCCATTAATTTTGCAAAGTCTCCGCAAAGCTGAGGCTGCAACATTGCAACTTTCCCTTTGAAAATTTCTCCACTTCCACCATCAATTGTGATAACATCACCTTTTTTAAAGCTTTCTCCTGAAGCAAACAGCGTATTTGTGTTATAATCAATCCGCACACTGCCAGCACCAGAAATACATGGTTTTCCCATCCCCCGCGCAACAACAGCAGCGTGACTTGTCATACCGCCACGCGTTGTTAAAATTCCTTCCGCAGCATGCATACCATGAATATCTTCTGGGCTTGTTTCTATACGGACCAAAATAACTTTGCGACCTTCTGCCGACACAGTTTCTGCCTCTTCTGAAGTAAAAACAATTTCACCAGTTGCTGCTCCAGGAGAAGCAGGTAAACCACGTCCTATAACAAAACGTTCTGCTTTGGGATCAAGTGTTGGATGCAAAAGTTGGTCAAGCGACTTTGCATCAATACGCATCACAGCCTCTTCACGGTTTATTAACCCCTCCTCAACCATTTCAATTGCTATCTTGAGAGCCGCACGAGCCGTGCGTTTTCCTGAACGAGTCTGAAGCATCCATAATTTACCTTTTTCAATGGTAAATTCGAGATCTTGCATATCCCGATAATGCTGCTCAAGCTTCTGCGCTATCTGACATAATTTCAAAAAAGCCTCAGGCATAATTTTTTCTAATGACGGCCTATTTGAGCCAGCAACAATACGCGCATTTTCTGTAATATTTTGAGGCGTTCGAATGCCCGCCACAACATCTTCCCCTTGCGCATTAACTAAAAATTCACCATAAAGCTCTTTTTTCCCTGTTGATGGATTGCGTGTAAAAGCAACACCTGTTGCCGAATCTTCACCCATGTTGCCAAAAACCATAGCTTGCACATTAACTGCCGTTCCCCAACTTTCAGGAATATTATGTAAACGGCGATAGGTAACTGCACGTGCTGTCATCCAACTTGAAAAAACGGCTCCAATTGCTCCCCATAACTGCTGTTCAGGATTTTGTGGAAAAGGTTTTCCTAATTTTTCTTCAACATATGCTTTATAAGAAGTAATAATGTTCTTCCAATCATCTGCTGTCATTTCTGTATCAATAGTGTAACCATTGCGTACTTTTGCTTCATCAAGAATTTCTTCAAAATACGAATGATCTAACCCCAAAACAACGTTAGAATACATTTGGATAAAACGCCGATAACTATCATAAGCAAAACGTTCATTATTAGCTTGTAAAGCAATGGCTTTTACAGTCTCATCATTCATGCCAAGGTTAAGCACTGTATCCATCATCCCTGGCATAGAAGCCCTAGCTCCTGAACGAACAGAAAGCAAAAGTGGCTTTTGCTCACTTCCAAATTCACGTCCTGTTTGTTCACCAACGCGTTTTAGTGCTTTCTTAACAGATTCCTGTAGCTCTTCTGGATATGATTTGTCATGGGCATAATAAAAATTACAAACTTCTGTTGTCAGCGTAAATCCGGGTGGTACGGGTAAACCAAGATTACTCATTTCTGCCAAATTAGCCCCTTTACCTCCGAGAAGGTTACGCTCACTTGCACTTCCTTCTGCCTTTCCATCTCCAAAACTATAAACCCATTTTTTCACTGTACAAATCCTCCCATATCAGCATCAAAACATCATTCAACCTAGGCTCACTTAAAAGCAATGATTTGATTCAAAATCGGCTTAACAAAAAATATTGCTTCATAAATGCATACTATTAATCCTTCCAAAAGCGATAATGACAAAAAGTATCACTATCCATCTTCTGGAAGATTAAGATTCATTTTTTAAGAAAACTATCAATCACCGAAAAAAAGTCTTCTACTTTCATGGCACCTTCATATTTACTACCATTAATAAAGAAAGTAGGCGTTGCTGTAACACCAAGCTCTTTACCACGCTCAAAGGATGCATTCACTTCATCTAAAATGGCTTGATTTTTCAAACATGCAGTAAAACTTTCATCTGTAAAACCAGCCATTAAGCCAATTTTTTTCAATGGTGTTAGAGCATCTTTTCCGAAAGCCCATTCATTTTGTTTTTGAAATAAAACTTCTATCAAAGGAAAATAGCGATCTTCTGGTGCACACCGTGCCAACATAAAACCTGCTGTTGCCCGAGGATCAAAAGCATAATCGCGGAAAATCAGTTTTACTTTTCCTGTTTTGATATATTTTTTACGAATTTGAGGAAGTATATCATTATAAAAATGCGCACAATGGGCACATGTCAACGAAGCATACTCAACAATGATGACCGGTGCATCCGCCTCTCCCTCAAAGCGATCCTTTACTTTATCCGATTGGAGAAGCTCTTCCATATCAACAGTTGCCACTGGTTTTGGATCACGCGCTAAAGCAACTGTTACACTGTTTTGTACAATCGTTATGAAGAGAAAAATTATCCCGAAAGATAAAAAAGAACGATATTTTACCATAAATAATACTTTTCTGTTGTTATTAACGAATAAGAATCCAATGCTTTCTCATATATTAAAGAAAAATATATAAAATATCTTTCTATTTATTATTTTTTTCCAAGAAAATGCAACAGCCAAGTTTATAAAGTGATTGGCGCAAGCTTTTATCTTCAATTCCTTCAAGCATTTCTCCCACGCATTTTTTGTCTTGTTCACTCAAAGATGATTTTAGAGGCAAGTGATTCATAAAAACCGACATACTCCTTTGCTCAATCTTGATGCGATCAATAGCAATATAGCCAAAAAATCCGTTAATTCTATGAAGTAACTCCTCTGTTTCATGCATCAATTTTAACGCAGCAAATCCTTCACATGCGACAACAAGTGTTGCTGGCTGAAAAACATCATCTTGATCTGCACGACGTTTCCAAATAATTTTAAGCGGCATTGTATGTTCACTGATATCATAGCCCGCAATTTGTGGCCAATGTTCTATAAGCGCTACATTAAGCCCTGTCCGTTTGCGTAAAACTGGATCAAGTATTTTGTATACCGTCTCAGAAAGAGAATAAAAGATATGTTTTTTAAGTTGTTTTCTCATTTTTAGATCATTGTTCAATCGCTTACTAAATTAAAATCATTTGTTTCATCTAAAAATTATTGCCTCCTCAATTTATGAAATATCAACAAAATAAATAATTTTTTCTTTTGCATTTTATATCTTCCTATGCTTGAAAACAATCATGTATGAAATTTCTTCGCACCTCCTTGCTTGGTACGATCAAAATCACAGACATCTCCCATGGCGGATTACCCCCGAAAAGCAAAAACAAGGTATCCGTCCTGATCCTTATCAAGTTTGGCTTTCTGAAATCATGCTTCAACAAACAACCGTTGAAACAGTTAAGCCTTATTTTAAAAAGTTTCTGAAACTATGGCCTGATCTTTCCTCTTTAGCAAAAGCCTCACAAGATGACATCATGAAAGCATGGGCTGGACTTGGTTATTATTCACGCGCACGTAATCTTAAAAAATGTGCGCAACAACTTGTTGAAAACTACGCAGGACAATTTCCACAATCTGTAAAAGAATTGCGAACTCTAGCCGGTATTGGAGATTATACTGCCGCAGCCATTGCTGCGATTGCTTTTAACCACCCTGTAGCAGTGGTTGATGGTAATGTCGAACGTGTGGTAGCGCGCCTTTTTGCTATCACTTCAATATTACAAAAAGCAAAAGTTGAAATTAAAGAAAAAACACAAAAAATTACTGCTTTAAATCGTCCTGGTGACTTTGCTCAAGCAATGATGGATTTAGGAGCAACAATTTGTACTCCACGCAAACCATCTTGTTATATCTGCCCTCTTCAATGTTTATGTAAAGCAGCAAAGACGCAACAACCGGAATCTTTTCCAGTCAAAGCCCCTAAAAAAGAACGCCCTTTAAAAACAGGTATTGCTTTTGTGGTCCTTAATAAAAAGAGACAAATTTATTTGGAAAAACGACAGACGCAAAAGCTCCTTGGTGGAATGACCCAAATTCCTAACAATATTGGCTTAAACAACGAAAATGGGCTCCAAAACGCACCCTTTACTGCCAATTGGCAATTCAAAGGACAAATTACGCATGTTTTTACTCACTTTTCTCTAAAACTCGATGTTTACTATACTGAGGATGTTCATGAAATGAATTGTGAAAATGGTTGGTGGTGTAACATTCAACATCTTGCCGAAGAAGCACTACCTACTGTTATGAAAAAAGCCATTTCTGTAGCACTTCCCAATTCTTTCAGATTTAAATAACCTTCCCTATTCGTAAAAATGTTTTCTAACAGAGACTTTTGTATCTCTAGCAACCATTTCTTAATCTGTAAAAGAAAAATTTAAAAAAATGAAATAACCAATTTTTCCTACAGATAAGAATTAAGGAGGGATAGAAAAGCTTAGATTTAAATTTCAGGATCTATCCTTTTTTCGCTTATGAAGGAGCAAATCCGTACCATCATTATATTTACCAGTCCCCTAAAACAGCCCTTGGCACTTGAAACGGTTCATAAAAGGTACTTTTAATTTTTTCTTTAACAATTTTTATTCACACGCCAACTCCGCTGATGACATGTAAGCAAGTAAATTTCATTGATTCAATATGGAACATGTTTGAAATAAGAAAATTTGACGATATTCGGGGAAACTCAATGTGAGTAACGCTAAATTATCTTTATAAATAAATTACATCATACACACTTTACAGATGTACGTATTATCTCAAAAAAGCACTTAATTTTGAACTTCTGAATGAGCCTTTTAATTCTAGTCTTTCATTTTCATAAAATTATATTGAAATTTTACTGTTTTGGAACTCAAATTAGAACATAGAGTGAAAGTTTCTCATTTTAATTTCTTCTACAAGAAGCATAAAAATACTCGCTTGCCGCTTACAAGCGAGATTAGTGTGTCAATAAAAAACATCTAAGAAAGGCATAAAACGGCTCCACCTCCATCTCAATCAAGATCAGGTACATTGGTGATCAATAGAATGAAGCAATCAGCTTAGTTCATAAAACACCCGTTTTTAACATTTGTGAACGTATGATCATTCTTAAATGATCTATGGACTTCAAGCGTCCATTTTCCTCATAATACCAAAAAGTCCAACCATTACAACTCTGCGAATCTTGAGCCTTTCTTCCCATTGCGTGAATTGAACCCGCTTCACCACCATGCATAATCGTACCATCAGCTCTTACAATAGCAGATACTTGCTTCTTGCGATCATAAAGAACTTCTCCGGGATAGAGTAAACCTGCTTCAAGCAAACTGTTGAATGCTACGCGCGGTTCTGCTTTTTTTCTATCCAAAATCGCTAGTTCTGGTTGCGCTAAAGGTTTAACCGATGCAATTCTCTCACATGCTGCATCAATGTAATCTTGCTCGCGTTCAATCCCAACAAAATCACGCCCTAAAAGCTTGGCAACAGCACCTGTTGTTCCCGAACCAAAAAACGGATCAAGAATAACATCACCAGGTTTACTAGAAGCCATAATAATACGCGCTAATAACGCTTGCGGTTTTTGTGTTGGATGTAATTTACGCCCTGAATCATCCTTTAAACGTTCAGCTCCAGTGCAGAGAGGGAAAAGCCAATCTGAACGCATTTGTAGATCTTCATTTGCCGCTTTTAAGGCATCATAATTAAATGTGTACTTTTTATCTTTTTGATCTCGTACGGCCCAAATAAGCGTCTCATGAGCATTTTGAAAACGGCGTCCTCGAAAATTAGGCATCGGATTATTTTTGCGCCAAATAATATCATTAAGCATCCAAAAACCTAAATCTTGTAATGCCGTCCCAACTCGAAAAATATTATGGTAAGATCCGATAACCCAAAGTGTTCCGTTGGGCTTTAATACACGACGACAAGCAAGCAACCATGCACGGGTAAAAGCATCATAAGCAGCAAAACTCTCAAACTGATCCCATGCATCATCAACCGCATCAACAAGCGAATGATCTGGACGGTATAAAGCTCCGTCCAATTGCAAATTATAGGGTGGATCCGCAAAAATCATATCAATGGAATGTTTTGGAAGTTTTTCTAGAACAGAAACACAATCTCCTTTAAAAATTTTATTGCGCCATGGCATCTGTGAGGGGGTACGAAGAAAATCTTTTTGAAGCTGAATAACTGTCATGAAAAACCCAACAAAATTAACTGAATTTGCCCTATAATCAACCAAAATAGTTTATAGGCCCGCATTACCAATCCATATTTACAAAATAGCGTAAACGTATCGTTAAAATTATACAAAATTGATAATTGTTTTTGTTTTTTTAAGTAAAAAAACTTTCATATGAATGAAACCTTATTTTTCTTTTTTTCAATGTACTGTTCCCATATCTTTTATTTCGTAAAAGAATTAAGAATCATTTTCAAAGCAGATTTTTATGAAATAAGATCCTCTCAATATCGTTTTCATGAAAGTTGTCCATCTCATAACATGTAAAGGAATATCTTATGCCTCAGATAGATCTTATTATTTTTGATTGTGACGGAGTTCTCGTTGACTCTGAATATCTTGCAGCAAAAATTGGATCACAATTGCTCAAACAAACAGGATATGAAATATCACCCGAAGAATTAAGTGAGCGTTTTGCAGGGCTTATCTTTCGCGATATTCTTAAACACGTTGAACAGGAAACAGAAAAACCTATTTCTGCTCATCTCATAGATCAAATGACTAATATTTTTCGTACACAAATAAAAACTAAATTACGGGCTATTGATGATGTAAGAGAAGCAGTAGAAATTATTCAAACACGCTATCCCTACTGTATCTGCTCTAATGCAAAAAGCGTAGATATAAAAGAGATGCTCACCACGGTTGATCTCTATGACCTTTTTGAAGGTAAAATATTTTCAGCACCTGAAGTTGGAACAAAAAGAACGAAACCGGCCCCTGATATTTTCCTTTTTGCCGCACAACAATTACAGGCAGAGCCCCAAAACACTATCGTTATAGAAGATTCACTTCATGGTGTACACGCAGCCATAGCAGCAGGCATGCGTGTCATCGGCTTTACGGGAGGATCCCATAGCTATCTTGGTCACTCTAATGCACTTGCAGAAGCTGGCGCAGAAACAGTTATCGCAAAACATGCTCATTTAGGAGAAGTCTTAGAAGCAATGGCAGTATGGCGAGATCTATTATAAAAAATCTCTTGAATATATCAGTTTGTAAACTCTTGTAAGAAGCATTTTTATTCAAATGTCCTTCTCTTCTCGCTGCTCCTTTTATAATAACTTCAATAAATGCGTAATTCACAACACGGGTGAATTGTATCTCAATGTGAAGGAAAAAATATAGCACCTCGTTGAGCAATCATAAGTCAGTTAACCATTGCACGTGCTTTAAAAAAGCAAAAAACAGCGGTGCAAGCTCATAACAATCAAACCCTGCTTATCTATCTCAACTCCGATATCCACTCCCAACCTCAGCAGCCCATCCGGATAAATTATTATATTTGTCAAAAAAGGAATATTACGATGCCTTGCTCGATAAGATATGAAAATTGCTAGCCTTTTTCATCTGATCAAAAAAATCACACACTATAGTAAAATTGTAGGGTATGTGCGTATTGATTATGGAAAAAATATTAAAATTCCCAGAATCTATGGAACACAAGAGTTTATTGAAAACAATAAAAGTGTCCTTGTTGAGTTAGAATGGCTTATATTTACTCAATCCAAATCTCGTAAACTTGTTGAAGGCTTATTTACTTTACTGCTTAAACAGTATTTAAACAGCATCAATTGGTACAACCTCCCTAAGATTACAAAAGATAAAAAGAATACATTCTTATGAAGATGTGCATTTTATAAAAAACATTTCATAGCAAGTAATTTACAGGCAAAAACATTGATTTATAATCATAATTTATCATTGTTCAAATTAAATGAAAAAACCGAATATTGTAAGATTCTCTCATTTCAAATCTGGATATGCTGAATTAAATAAAGAAAGAAAAATGCCTCTTAATAAATCATCTCAAGAGGCAAAGGTTGTAGCAACATTAGGAGCGAGCAAAGTGTATGGCGATGCCATCTTTCTTCTTTATAAACGTCAAAGATTCTGATGCCCTAAGAATTTTATATCATGGGGCTTTATCATCATATCTATAATTGTAAAATAGGCTTGAGTACCTTGAGACGGATTTCTTAAAAAAGCACATAAATATGAAACATATAATAACCTTAAACAACGTAAAGAGATACCAGTAGTTGCTCAAATTTTTCCGAAAGCACTTACATAGACTTTTTAAATAAGCAATGAAATCAGATCTTTTCAAAAGTAATCCAACTTTAGGAAAGACACCCCTTCTAAAAATAAAAGCGGATTTTCAGTTTGGAAAGAAGAAAATGTTAAAAATATTATCTAATGCCGATCTTTCAGCACTCATAAATGTGTCTGAATTGATATTCTTCTATACACTGCTTTACATCACAGTAATATGCTGTTCACATTGGTGAGACAAAGATAATATCATTTATCTCTATCCAATTCGAGCTCTACTTTATACTATGAGATAATTGTATATTTTTTAGTATCTATAAATGTATTTAAAAAATAATATTAATATCATTTTATAAAAATTATACGATGACCACATGTTATTTATATATAACACATAACAAAACAATTCATAAAATTTTAAAAAATATTTTTGTAATTATTATTGTTACTTTTTTACAATAATGTTTATAAAAAATTATATTTATATTTTTATATGTATTTTTATTATTGACTAAAAATACATATTGAAATATAAAAATTGTATATAGTGTGAGATATATAAACATTATGTATATTTTCTTACATCTATAAATTAAAAATATTTGAGGTAAAGTTATGGTCAAAATATTTAAAAATTATATCTTAAGCATTTTTATAGCGAGCACTTTTTTTATTTCACAAACTGTAAATGTTAATGCAAACTATTTGAAAAACGATACTCCAAAAGAGGAACTTTCTGTTTTCCCAATGGAACAAGTAAAGTATGCAAAATCTGATGTAGTTTCTACGACTTCTTTCTATGTTCCATCTGTAAATTATCAAACAGAAAATGGAACAACAGGTCAAGGGAAAATTGAAAAGGTCGTTGAGCCTATGACTATAGGAGTGGGACTATTGTTTGCTGGATATGCAATGAGCTTTATAGGATCGATAATAAGTTGGATAAAGGACATAGTGTTAATGTTCAAATAATCCAGCCTCGTCTAGAACTCTAGAATAATAGCTTCATTGTGAATCTATTATTTGTTGTAAATAATTACATAATGAAGCTTCTCTTGATACAAGAGATAAATGTTGTAGATTATATCCAAATATCCAAAGTATAAATTTACGCATATATATATATTGAATATTATAAAATATTTGAGGTAAATTATGATTAAATTGTTAAAAAATCATATGTTAAGTATTTTCATTATGTCTGCCTTTTTTCTTTCACAGATTGTAAATGTGCATGCAAACTATTTGCAAAATAATACTCATCGTGAGAATATTTTTGTTTCTGCAATAGAGCAGAAAAGACAGGATGTAGTCCATACCGTTTCTCTCTATAGCCCCATTCTAAATCGTGGAGTGGATAATGAAACTACTCTTGAAGGAAAATTTGAAAAGGTCGTTGAACCTCTTACACTCGGAACCTTTGGTGTTGGGATGGCACTTGGATATGCATCAAGTACGATAGGCATGTTTTTAGCATGGATAATAGGTAAAATAATATCGTATTTTAAATCTCGTTAAAATTGAAATTTTATCAGAATAAAACCTTCTCATACGAAATATAAACTATGGATATATTTTGTATTTATCCATAGTTGATGACAAAAAACTAATGAATTATCACATTAAGAATGAAAAAGCTTTAAATGCTTCTGTTTCTCTCAATGTGCACTAATTCTGCCGATGCATCTATTCAATTCAATTCAAATTAAAATAAAAGTAAAAGTATTGGTGATAAATTATGATTAAAGTATTGAAAACTTACATATTAAATATTTTTATAGCAGTTGTTTTTTTGCTTTCACAAGTTATAAATGTTCATGCCAATCATTTGAAAAATGATATTCAATGGGAAACTGTCTCTCTAATAGAACAGGGAAAGAAAAAAGCTATCGATATAGCTTCTCTTTATGTCCCAAGTTTCACTCATGGAGCAAAAAGTGAAACTGCCATTGAAGGAAAATTTGAGAAAGTATTTGAACCAATTACGCTAGGAGTTTTTTCTACAGTAGGAGCTTTGGGTTTTGGATTCTTGACTGGATTTTTTATGTCCATATTTAGCGGGACAATCGGATGGGCAATAGGAAAACTTAAAGGCAAATAATTCAAAGATACTTAGTTATTTTTTTCTATTTAAAATGAGAATACTTTACAGCCTGCTTCACATCATGTAGCAGGCTGTCGTATGTTTTCTATGGATAAAATTTAGGTTACCATACTGTATAGAACAAATATAATATCTATTAGTATACAAAATAATAAATTAAGCTAAACAAAAATTATTCAAAGTATAAATTTGCGCACGAAATGCCATAAAATTACCTTATAAATCTTTCAGTATGAATTTTGATTTATATCATTTCAACATTCATTTTAGCAGATTTAATTGTTACAAAGTATAAGAGCATAAAATAAATATGAATGATTGAGTTTTACAAAAAAAATTCTTCAATAAATACCATTCTATCTATTTGATTTTATTATTTAAGAAGGTGCACAAATGAAGATATATTGCAAAATTTAAGTGAATGAATAATAGAGAAAAAAATTTCGACTTTAACAGATTTTCTGTGAACTTTTGACGTTTATATCTCAAAAATAAAAATGCTTTAGACTATTGCCTTTCATTATTGAGTAAAAAAACTATCCATTTAATAATTTAAATATTATGAAAAACGTGAAATAAATAACTTCACCAATTTTCCAGAAATAAAAAAGGACAAGACTTATGGAATATATCAGCACGAGAGGTGAAGCTCCTGCTTTAAGCTTTACGGAAACGATCATGACAGGATTGGCAAGTGATGGAGGACTTTATCTGCCAGATAAATTTCCTCAGCTCTCATTTGATGCGTTACGGGCACTTCGTGGCCAATCCTATACAACAATTGCTAAAACTATTTTGTGGCCCTTTGTGAATAACGAAATCGAATATACAGCTTTTGAAAGTATGATCGCTGAATCTTATGCAACCTTTCACCATCCAGCAATCTGTCCGTTACGACAAACTGGAGCAGATGAATTTATCCTTGAACTCTTTCATGGTCCTACTTTAGCTTTTAAAGATGTTGCAATGCAGTTTCTTTCTCGGCTGATGGATTATGTTTTGACTAAAAAAAATAGATCTGCAACGATTATTGCTGCAACATCAGGTGATACAGGAGGGGCTGCGATACAAGCTTTTGCTGGAAAAGAACACTCAGATATTTTTATTTTATTTCCCAAAGGACGTGTATCACCTGTTCAACAACGGCAAATGACAACCAATCAATGTTCAAATGTTCATGCCATTGCCATTGAAGGAAATTTTGATAATTGTCAAGCTCTTGTCAAAGCAATGTTTAATGACCACAATTTTCGTAAAAAAAGAGCGCTTTCAGGTGTTAATTCTATAAATTGGGCACGTATCATGGCGCAAATTGTTTACTATTTTTCATCTGCGCTTTCCTTAGGAGCTCCTGATAGAGCTGTTTCATTTACTGTTCCTACTGGAAATTTTGGTGATATTTTTGCAGGTTATGTTGCAGCCCGTATGGGATTACCCATTGCTCAACTGGTCATCGCAACGAATGATAATGACATCCTTGCACGTACATTGACCAGTGGTATTTACGAAACACAACCAATAGTTCATACAACATCACCTTCTATGGATATTCAGGTCTCTTCTAATTTTGAACGTTTGCTCTTTGAAAGTGGCAATCGTGATCCAATGTGGATTCGCAATGCAATGGACAACTTGAAACAATCAGGACGTTTTACTCTTGATGAAAAGCAACTCAAAAATATTCGTTCCCTATTTTCCGCTGGGAAAAGCAACATGGCTGCAACAGCTCAAACAATTGATAGTGTCTATAAGGAAAGTGGCTATCTTGTTGATCCACATACAGCCGTCGCTCTTCAAGTAGCGCGTAAAAACAAAAAACCGCATATTCCAATGATCGTCCTTGCCACGGCTCATCCAGCTAAATTTCCTGATACTATTAAAAGTGCTTGTGGCCTTCATGCCCCATGGCCATCTCATCTCAATGATGTAATGAAACGCGAAGAACACTTTATAAGTCTTGCTAATGATGAAAAAATAGTAAAAGATTATATTTCTTTAAAATCGCGTGCATCTTATTAAAGTTAGCTGCATTAATTTAAATCAAGAATATTCTAATACCCTTACAATGAGGTATTTAGCTTATTTAATGGAGTTGTAAATACATGGATGTAGATATATGTCGCCTTAGTAATGGCTTGACTATCGCCACACATACAATGCAACAAATTGATAGTGTTGCCCTCGGAATATGGGTTAAAGTGGGCTCACGCAATGAAACCTCCACACAGCATGGTATAGCTCATCTTCTTGAGCATATGGCTTTTAAAGGAACCGAAAACCGCACTGCTTTTCAAATTGCAACCGATATTGAAGATGTTGGCGGTGAAATCAATGCCACAACCAGTATTGAAACAACAGCTTACTTTGCACGTGTACTTAAAAGCGATATCCCACTTGCTATAGACATTTTAGCCGATATTTTAATGCATTCAAAATTTGACGACAATGAACTAGAACGAGAAAAACAAGTAATATTTCAGGAAATTGGTGCCGCTCATGACACTCCTGATGATATTGTTTTTGATCACTTTACAGAAACAGCCTTTCGTCATCAATCCCTTGGACGCTCTATTTTAGGAACAGCTAAAACTATTCAATCATTTACATCTACTGATCTCCATGATTTCATCAATAAACAATATAGTGCAGATCGTATGATTGTCGTTGCTGCAGGAGCTGTAAAACACGAAAGTTTCTTGCGAGAAGTTGAAAGTCGTCTTGGTACTTTTCGCTCCCATTCAACCGCACCTCTTACTAATCTTGCAAATTATGTCGGTGGCGACTTTCGTGAATATCGCGATTTAATGGATACACAAGTTGTTCTAGGGTTTGAAGGGCGTGCTTATCACGCGCGTGATTTTTATGCGGCCCAAATTCTTTCAATCATTCTTGGTGGTGGTATGTCTTCACGTCTTTTTCAAGAGGTAAGAGAGAAACGTGGATTATGCTATTCTATTTATGCTTTTCATTGGGGATTTTCAGATACTGGGCTTTTTGGTGTTCACGCAGCTACCGGACAAGAAGGGCTCAAAGAACTTATTCCCGTGATTCTTGATGAACTTTCCAAGGTCAGTAAAAACATTCACGCCAATGAACTGCAACGAGCACAAACGCAATATCGTGCGAATCTGACAATGTCACAGGAAAATCCCTCTAGTCAAGCACATCTCATTGCTCGCCAAATACTCCTTTATGGTCGACCAATTCCAATATCGGAAACAATTGAACGCCTCAATCTCATCACTCCTAAAAGATTAACTGACTTAGCACATCGTCTTTTTACAAATTCCACTCCAACACTAACTGCTGTCGGACCTGTAGGACCCCTCATAAATTTTGATGATTTAACGTCAACTCTTTCATCCAAGCTAAAGTAAAAAACTTCTTTTCAAAACAGCATCACAATAACATACACATATTTTATCGTAAAATTTACCACAAAAGCTCTTCTCATTAAATAAGTTTTGGAAATATTGGGCAAAGAAGCGTACAAAACTACCCAATTCATACTTCATGTGATAAAGATTCTAATGAGTGAAGGTATATCCGTGAAATCTGGAAATTCATGGTTTAACTTTGCCCTTTTAAAATATAAAACTTCATTCGCTTCAAGTTCCATTGAAGCAAATGGACATGTGGTCTATTTGTATATAAAACCACATAACTTAAGAAAAAGTGATAACAATTTATTATGTAAATAAATTATAAAAGGTGGACGTTTTTTCTCAAAAATCGAAATGAAAGTTAAACATCCTAAAATATTGAGAGTGGGACATTGTGAAGAGTTTGCGTAAAATAATTGACATCATTTTCATTGTAGTCGTTAGTTCTCTTGTCCATCTTACATCAGCACAAGCAATTGAGCCAGTTAAAATTTCTTCTCAGGATGCTGCTCTTGATCTCTCACAAGCAATTGAAATTCACCATACAAACAGCTCTATTTTTCAAACAAGTACAGCGCCAGGACCAGATGGTATTGTTTGGCGTATTGAAGTGCAGGCAAAAAATGAAAAATTTTCCGGAAATTGGGCAGTTTTTTCTCTTGCAAATCCAACAGATGAACAAATCGATCGTCTCATCGTTGCCCCCCACTACCGCATGGCGCGTTCTGGATTTTTTTGGCCAGACCTTGGATCAGCAAGGATTCAATCCATAACGCCAAGCGAAGGTTTTTCCCTCGATCGTCAACTTAGTGCAAACTCTGATATCTTTCGTATTACCCTTAACCCTGGTGCTGTTGTTACATTTGTGGCCGAACTTAACTCTGCAAATCTACCGCAAATCTATTTATGGCAACCTGAAGCTTATAAAGATGCAATTAATTCTTATACGCTTTATCATGGTATTCTTCTTGGGATATCAGGTCTCTTAGCGCTTTTGTTAACTGTACTCTTTGTTGTCCGTGGAACAGGACTGTTTCCTGCAACAGCTGCTGTTGCTTGGGCAGTGCTTTTTTATATTGGTATTGACTTCAACTTTTTAAATAAATTCTTTGCAGTTACACTCACAACACAACCAATCTGGCGTGCTGGTACAGAAGTAGCACTTACTGCTACACTCTTCATTTTTCTTTTTACCTATCTCAGCCTTAACCGCTGGCATTATCATTTTAGTTACGGTGCTATCGCTTGGACCATTGCCTTTTGCAGTCTAGGAGCCTTTGCTATTTATGATCCAATCAGAGCAGCTGGAATTGCGCGTTTGTCTTTTGGCCTTACCGCTGTGCTTGGTATAATATTAATCATCTATTTCTCGATCAGAAGCTATGACCGCGCCATTATGCTTATTCCAACATGGTTGCTCATTAGCTTTTGGTGTGTTGGAGCCTATGCCTGCATAGCTGGATATTTAAACAATGATATTATCCAGCCGGCATTAGCGGGGGGATTAGTGCTCATTGTTCTTCTCATCAGCTTTACTGTCCTGCAACAAACTTTTTCTAATGACGCTTTCCATGAAGGAATATTTTCCGATCTTGAACAACAAGTACTCGCAGCAAAGGGAGCTGGAAATATTATTTGGGATTGGAATATTGAGCGTGACCGTATTGTTGTACATCCAAACATGGCTACCCTTTTTGGTACTGAAATTCATAACCTCAATGGACCTATGCGCAACTGGATTTCAGCCTTGCACCATGATGATCGTGAACGCTTTCAAGGCGTATTAGATATCATTCTTAAAAATAAAAAAGGGCGCATTGATCAAATTTTTCGGCTTTCTTCCGGTGGTGGTTATTATCATTGGTTTTCTCTTCGTGCACGCCCGGCTATGCAAAAAGATGGGAAAATCACACGTGTCATTGGAACCATTGTCAATATTACTAACCATAAAAAATCCGAAGAACGCTTATTGCATGATGCAATCCACGACAGCTTAACCGGCCTTCCTAACCAACAAATTTTCTTCGATAGACTACAAAATTATACCTCTTTGGCGAAAGCAAATATCAAAATTAGACCGACTGTCTTTATGATTGATTTGGACAATTTTCGCAAAATTAATCGCAAATTAGGCATAGCAGTTGGGGATACTGTACTGCTTATAATCGCACGTCGTTTAAACCGTCTCATTAACTTTCAAGACACCTTGTCGCGACTTTCAGCAGACCGCTTTGCAATTATTTTACTCAGTGAAACTGAACCACAAAAAATTGCAGCATTTGCAGATCATTTGCACAAAACAATTTCAGCACCTATTTCACTTTCAGAAAACAAAATAATTCTTTCAACGTCTATCGGATTGGTTACATGGAGTGAAAGCCGATCGACAGCTAAAGATATTTTTAATGACAGTGAATTAGCGATGATTCGCGCAAAACAAATGGGTGGAAACCATATAGAACCTTTTCGTCCTAATTTTCGCACTTTGGGTCTCGAACATAATACTCTGGAAAAAGATGTTCATTATGCCATAAAACGTAATGAGATAAAAATCCTCTACCATCCTATTCTTAATTTATCAGACGGACATATTATTGGTTTTGAAACAATTGTAGAATGGCATCATCCCACTTATGGAAATTTAAATGTCTCTGATTTTATAAAAATCGTAGAAAACGAACAAATTGTTATGAATTTGTCACAATTTATCATCGATAGTGCCATTATCGATCTTATAAATGTACAAGAAAAGTTTTCCCAACAATCTTTCTTTATTTCAATTAATTTACCAAGCGCAGAAATGATTCATCCTCGTTTTATTAGTCAATTGCGCGCCGCTCTGCTTCGTCATCCGCTCCACAAAGGGCGTTTGATGATTGAAATATCTGAATTTGTCTTAAGAAATAATCCTGAACAATCAGCGCACTTTCTCGAACAAATTAAAACACTTGGAATGAATCTCGCACTCGATAATTTTGGAACAGGTTATTCGTCTCTGACCTATCTCGTACGTTATCCATTTGATATGGTTAAACTTGATCGTTCACTTATTTCAATCGACTCCCTTAAGAAGAAAATTGTTCTTAAGTCTATCATTAATATGGCAACAGATCTTAATTTGCAAATTATCGCAGAAGGTGTTGAAAATGAAAAAGAAGCAATCTTCCTCCGTCAAGAAGGCTGTAAATATGTTCAAAGCACACTTGTAACGAAACCGATTGCCATAGAAGAATTAATTACGCTCGTTCAAAGCCATTTCCCTTATAAAATAAAAACATAAGGGATAAAATAACGTGTAAAGTTAAAAAGCTTAGAAAAAACTCTAAGCGTGTCCCATTTCAGAAGCAAGATAAGTTGGATCGATACCCATGCGTGTTAAACTTTTATCATACTTGCAGCTTAAATCACTTTCAAAAAGAAAACTAGGTGATGTAGAACTGATTAGCCAACCATTTGTAGAAATTTCTGCCTCAAGTTGCCCCGCTTTCCATCCAGCATAACCTAACGCTACCAGTGCATGTTGCGGACCTTGTTCGCAACTGATCGCTTTTAATATATCAATAGTCGCAGTAAAACAGACCTTATCTGCAATAAAAACAGTTTCTTCACAAGCATAATCATCTGAATGAAGGACAAAACCACGCGAAGGATCAACAGGACCACCATAGCGAACTGGAAACTGTTTTATTGGTTCAGAAAGACTTTTTTTTTGGCCCCTGTCTATGACTCCCAAGTGAAGCAAAAGATCTGGAAAATCAATATGATGCAATTGATTGAGAATAATGCCCATCGCACCAGCATCAGAATGCGCGCAAATGTAAATAACAGAACGAATAAAGCGTTTGTCATTCATCCCAGGCATTGCTATGAGTAATTGTCCACCTAAAAAGCCATTACACCGCTTCATTAATTTGTTATTCTCCATAATTTACATGGTAAAAGTTTGTTCATTTAGTACACTAGGAAAATAAAAATCCAATGAAAAAAAGTCATGTATTTACAAATTTACAAAATATCGCAACTTTCTTTTATAAAAATCTTTTAGTTACTTTAAGCTTAACATTCATAGTTTTAGAATTACTTAACATTCCTGTAAATGCTCAAAAAGAACAAAAACTCCAGCTTTTCGCAACATCTTGGTATGAATCAGATGGTGGTCGTATCCGATTAGCAATCACCGAACCTTCTCTTTCTGGAATAAGAGAAGGCATTATTGAGATTGTGCTTAAACCAGGATGGAAAACTTACTGGCGTAATCCAGGTAATTCTGGCATGGCACCGTTTTTTAATTTCAACCAACAGGTTTCTTATGAAATCTTTTATCCTACCCCACAGCTTTTTGAAACAGAAAATGATTGGTCATTAGGCTATAAAGATAAAGTAATATTGCCCTTCAATCTTTCTGGTTCAAGCAAAAATTTAAGTGGTGCTTTCACTCTTGGATTATGTAATAAAATCTGTCTTCCATTTACTGTTAACTTTGATTTTTCGCCATCTGCTCTTAAAAATAAACATCTTCCTGCTTCCTTCTTAAAAAATGCCCAAGATTCTTTGCCCCGCATGATGCAGAATGCACTAAAAATAAGTGCCGAAAAAAATAACAGTACCCTTCTTATAAAAATACAAAATAACAACAAGACCACTCCTTCCTCTCTCTTTTTAGATGGAGGAGAAATGCAAATTGGAGCAGCAAAAAAAGTCAGTGATAACGCAGAATATACACTCTTCAGTGCTCCACTCTATTTCGCACCAGAAGAAATAAACCAAAAAATTTTTTATACAGTTTCTTTTAAAGATTACGCCTTAAGTGGAACATTCATATTCCATACGCAGCCAACCCCTCTTGCGACTCCGCGATAAAAGAAAAAACTCTCAAACAGTAATTATGCTGGAAAACATCCATTTTCGCGATATTGAGAAATTGCTTTGCGAGCAAGGGCATCTGCGCGTTCATTTTCTGGATGTCCCGCATGTCCTTTTACCCAGTGCCATCTGACTGTATGACAAGAACAAGCATCCTCAAGAGCTTGCCATAGCTCCATATTTTTAACAGGATTTTTTGATGCAGTGCGCCAATTATTCTTTTTCCAATCTTCAATCCACTTAGATATACCGTTACGCACATAAACTGAGTCTGTATAAAGGTCGACCAAACAGGGCTCTTTAAGTGCCTTTAATGCACAAATTGCCGCCATGAGTTCCATTTGATTGTTTGTCGTATGGACCTTACCGCCATAAAGCTCACGTTCATGACCATTCCAGCGTAAAATTGCTCCCCATCCTCCAATTCCAGGATTCCCTGAGCAAGCACCATCTGTATAAATTTCAACGACTTTTTGTTGAGTTGCCATAAAATTTAAAAACCTAATTCACTTAGCGAATTTACATTACTGAAAAAACAAAGCTTGTGCCAATACTCCCATGGATCTTTCTTAATAACAAAGCTATTAGGCGGTGTATTAAACCAATCATAAAGACGTGTGAGTAAGAAACGTAAAGACGCACCACGAGCTAACAAAACAATCTTGTCCAATTCTAAAGGGATCAATGGTCTTATTTTTTGATAATTTTCCAATAACTTACGTGCTTTGGCCAGATTATAAGAATGATCAAGCTCAAAGCACCAAGCATTTAAACAGATCGCTAAATCATAAGCAAAAAAGTCATTACAAGCAAAATAGAAATCTATTATCCCAGAAAGACGATGATTCACAAAAAAGACGTTATCATTAAATAAATCTGCATGAATAATGCCTATTGGTAAATTGAGCGGCCAATTTTCCTGTAAAAAAGCTAATTCTAACTCAATTTTTTGCCCAAATTCTTTTAATAATGCATCTTCTTTTGTTTGACAACGTTGCCACAATACCTGCCAATCCATAACAGAAAGAGTATTTTTACGACTAAGTGTAAAATCCTGTCCTGCTAAATGTAATTGTGCGAGCCCCATCCCCACTTCGCCACAATGATCTATAGTGGGCTGGCGGACCCACTCTCCTTCCAGAAAAGTAATAATAGCAGCAGGGCGTCCTGCTAATTCACAGATCATCATTCCATCATTTTGAATAACAGGTTGAGGGCAAGGCATTCCACGCTGTCCTAAATGCTGCATCAAGCGACAAAAAAAAGGTAAATCATCTTTTGAAATACGCTTTTCATAAAGTGTTAAAATAAATCGCCCTTGTGTTGTCTCTAACAGAAAATTAGAATTTTCAATCCCCTCCTCTATACCTTGATAAGACAAAAGTGACCCTATTGCATAACGTGTTAAAAACACTTTTAAATCATTTGAATGAATATCTGTATAAACGGCCATTATTCTGCTTTCGTTGTAGACATGTCTGTATTCTGATTTTCATTTTTTGCATTATTTGCTTGACCATTGACGAAAGCCATATCTTGCGACGTTAAAATGACGTCACGTAATTCGCGACTCACTAAAAATTTTTCCGTTTCTACTGCTGTTTCAGCTAATTCTATTGTGACATTATAACGCTCACGAAACGCTGAAATAATTTCATCAATAATAATTTCAGGAGCCGAAGCCCCTGCTGAAAGACTGACAATAGAAAGAGCTTTTAGGTTTTCAAAATTAATTTCATCAGCGCGCTGAACTAAAATAGCTTGCCGCGCACCAGACTTTTCGGCAACCTCTACTAAACGTCGTGAATTAGAAGAATTTGGCGCTCCAACAATCAAAAACAAATCACTCCCCTTTGCTGCTGCCTTAACCGCATCTTGTCGATTCGTTGTAGCATAGCAAATTGACTCAGCCGCTGGGGCTGCTAATGTAGGGAAACGTTGTTGTAATATATCGAGAATTCCTGCCGTATCTTCAACAGAAAGCGTTGTTTGTGTAACAAATCCTAATTTATCTGGATCATTGGGGAGATAATGCAAAGCATCTTCTATCGTTTCAATAAGCGTCACAGCCCCTTCTTCAAGCTGTCCCATTGTCCCTATCACCTCAGGATGACCAGCATGACCAATCAATATAACATGACGACCATGACGTTGATGTCGTACCGCTTGTTTATGAACTTTCGAGACCAACGGACATGTTGCATCGAGATAAAACAAATTATAGCATCGTGCTTCTTCTGAAACAGATTTTGGTACACCATGAGCAGAAAAAACAACCGGTTGATTGCGATGTTCTTCTGGAATCTCATCAAGTTCTTCAACAAAAATAGCTCCCCGTTGCTGTAATCCCTCAACCACGTAGCGGTTGTGCACAATTTCATGACGAACATATACTGGAACACCATATTTTTTTAATGCAAGGAGAACAATCTGGATAGCACGATCAACCCCTGCACAAAATCCACGTGGACCACAAAGACGTATCGTTAAAGGGGGAAGTCCAGACATAAATCATCCTTAATCTCTATAGTTTTAGCTATATATTCAAACAACTTATCATTATACACGAATAAGCAATGTAAAAAAACTGGCAATAGCATCTTTTGCATAAGAACACACTCTATCGTGTTTTCTTACGAGATTTTCTTGCAGCAAAGCTCTTTTTAAATTTGCTTTTTCATTTTATTTGCCTAAAGAGCGATAAAATACCAAACAAGAGATTCAATCAAAAGAACTCCAAAGATAGCTGCCAAATAAAGTAACGAAAAGAAAAACAGTTTTTTTGCCATCAAAATAGTTTCATTATGTGTATCAGCTTTCCACAAACGATAGGCAAAATAAACAAAGATAATGCTTAAAATTGTTGAAAAAATACCATAAAAAATTCCGCCAAGACCAGTAAAGCAAGGAGCAGCAGCGCACAATGCCATCAAAATAGTATAAAATAAAATCTGCTTTTTTGTTGAATGTTCACCTCGAACATTAGGCATCATAGGAATACCTGCAGCCTCATAATCAAGGGATGAAAATAAAGAAAGAGCCCAAAAATGAGGGGGGGTCCACATAAAAATGATTAAAAATAATAAAAAGCTATCAATACTCACTGTCCCTGTTGTCACGGACCATCCAATCATTGGTGGGAAAGCCCCAGAAGCACCACCAATAACAATATTTTGTGGTGTGATACGTTTTAACCAAATTGTATAGATAACGACATAAAAGAAAATCGTAAACGCAAGAAAAAATGCTGCAAACCAATTAATGAAGCTCCCCATAACCAATACCGAAAGCATAGAAAGAACCATGCCCAAAATAAATGCTTTTTGGGAACTGATTTTACCCATAGGAATAGGACGCTTTTTGGTCCGTTCCATCACGGCATCAATGTCAGCATCATACCACATATTCAGTGCTCCCGCACCGCCACCACCGATGGCAATACATAAAATCGCTAAAAAACCATACAACGGATTAATAGAAACTGGCGATACAAGCAAACCAACTAGAGCCGTAAAGACCACAAGAGACATAACACGTGGCTTTAATAGTGTGATATAATCACTAATACCGGATTTTGGTGGCGTTGATTTACTATTCACGACCGATAACTCTCCTGAAACTGACATTCCGCTCAAAGCCCTTTTCCATTTCTGTCATTCACAAACCAATATTATCTAGCGTATGGAAATGATCAATTAAGACCAATCGTATTTTTGAGAAAATATGAAATACCTCGTTCGCACGTATCCCCTAAAAATAGATGGAATATTGGCAACAAAAATACATTTTTTCAATCAACATTCTCTCCTACATTACAAATGTATCATAAAAATATATCCTATGGATTAATATATTTGGGTAAATACTGATTTTGTGTTATAGTTTTTATGTGGGGAATTCATTTTTTTATGTAAATCTATGTATGGTTGTATGTGTGTTGAGTCGGGTAGGATTTTCTGTGATACTTTATAAATTACTCAAAAAAACTTTTTTTATTGGTGCTGTTCTTTACACACTTTATAGTAGTTTTATCAATCATGCATTTGCACAAACACCTTATGCGCAAAATGTCCCTGCTCCACAAACCTATGGTGCATGGACAAAAGTTTGTGCTCTACCGCCAGGTACACCTAACATGCAGTGTGAAGTTGTACAAAACGTTCATACACAAGGTCGTCATGATATTACTTTGCGTGTTACATTTTATAAACTTCCTCAAAAGCAAGGTGCTTTGATGCGTGTTTTTGTTCCGATTCGCGTTGAATTACGTCCTGGCGTTGGAATTAAAATTGACGATAAAAATATGGGCAGAATGGAATATCGTCGTTGTCTTGGTGATAATTGTGTTGCTGAAGCCTTTCTTAAAGAAGACATATTGCAGCTCTTTTTAAAAGGAAAAATGGCAACCTATTTTATCTTTACAACTCCTGAACAAGGGATTGGAGGTTTTGTTGACCTTCATGGTCTTGCCGACGCCTATGCAACCTTACCTACATGAATGAAATCGATACACTTTAGACGATTAAAATCTCATCGTATATTTTGAAAGCTTCTTAAATTAGATTAATAAAAATCTTCTAAGTTCCCATAAAAATAGGATAATTCTTATGAAATCGCTGATAGATCATTTTGATATTACTTCCTCTAAAGTGCAATCACTTGTACAAGAAACGCTTCATCATGCTGATGATGGTGAGCTTTACCTTGAGTATACAGAAAGCGAAGCTCTTTTATTTGATAATGGACAGCTTAAAAACGGCTCTTTCCATCAAGATATGGGGTTTGGGCTGCGTGTCGTTGCTGGAGAAGCTACCGGATATGCATATTCTAGTGAATTATCAGCTGCTGCACTCAAACGTGCTAGTGAAGCAGCTAAAGCTATTACCTATAATAATCATGCGGGAACTTATAGCATAGCACCTCAACAAACAAACAAAAAACTTTATCAACCGCATAATCCCCTTGATGCTCCATCATTTGAGGAAAAAAGTGCTCTTTTGCAAAAAATTGATGCCTATTTACGTGCTAAAAATGATAAATTGCATCAAGTGACTGCTTCTCTTTCCGGCTCGCTACAACATGTTGAAATTTTACGTGCAGATGGTTATTTGGTTCGTGATATTCGTCCCCTTGTGCGACTTTCTATATCTGTGGTCGCAGCTGAAGGCAATCGACGTGAAAATGGTTTTTATGGATGTGGAGGGCGACAAGCATTTGACCAATTTATTCATGAAGACAATTGGAAAAAAGCTGCGGATGAAGCCTTACGTATGGCTTTAACAAATTTAGAAGCAGAAGCAGCACCTGCAGGATCTTTTGATGTTGTCTTAGCCAATGGATGGCCTGGCGTTATGCTCCATGAAGCCGTAGGTCATGGTTTAGAAGGTGACTTTAACCGTAAAAAAACATCCGCTTTTGCTGGACTTTTAGGACAACAAGTTGCGGCAAAAGGTGTTACAGTTGTTGATGATGGAACAATTCCACAATGCCGTGGCTCTCTCACTGTCGATGATGAGGGGACCCCTTCAGGATATAACGTTCTCATTGAAGATGGAAAGCTCGTTGGTTTTATGCAAGACAGGCTTAATGCACGGCTTATGGGAGGTAAATCAACTGGAAATGGACGGCGTGAATCTTATGCTTATGCACCAATGCCACGAATGACCAATACAATCATGCTAGGAGGAGATAAAACACCTGAAGAAATCCTTTCTTCACTCAAACATGGTATCTATGCTGTTTCATTTGGTGGAGGACAAGTTGATATTACTTCTGGAAAATTCGTCTTTGAATGTACTGAAGCATACCGAGTAGAAAATGGTAAAATTGTAGCACCAATCAGAGGCGCAACTCTTATTGGAAATGGACCGGATGCTATGAAACGTATTACAATGATTGGTAATGATAGTAAACTTGATAATGGTATCGGTATGTGTGGAAAAGCTGGCCAAAATGTCCCTGTTGGTGTTGGTCAACCTCATCTTCGAATCAATAATATGACAATCGGTGGAACTGCGCTTATAAAAGAATAAGCTTTCTCATTCCTTCCCAATATTGCCTCCTTATCATCTATCACGACCATTTTGTGAGGAGGTTACAATACATTGATTTATAAAGATAATCTATCGTTGTTCATATTAAATTAGAACCTTGAATACCATAAGATTCTCTCATTTCAAATCTGTTCCATATTGAATCAATCAAAATCATTCGTTTGTACGTTACAGATGGGGAGAGTCATATGAATAAAACCTGTACAAGAAAGGACCAAAGATTCCTCTTATGGACCGTCTCAAGTAACAAGAGTTATAGCCACATTGGAAGATGACAAATATAACACTGGCACCGGCTTGTTCAGACACATCTTCTTCTTAATACATTAGTCTTTTGTGTGGGATAATTTGCCTTTTATATTTCATAATAAAAAGTTCAAAATAAAAAACACTTTCTACATTCAGTGCTCTTAATTCAACGAGAAAAAGGTTATTATTATAGATAATTTTTGGAGAGATTTTATAATAATACTCAAGTAAACTTTAAAAAAAATCTTCATGGCATTAAAAAATTTTTAAGCTAAAGCTTCCAACCTTTCTTTTTTTTCTTTTTGCTCAAAACAGCAACAATTTCGACATGTGGTGACCATAAAAATTGATCAATCGGTATGATTTTTTCTACTGTATACCCCCCTGCAACAAGAAGAGATAAATCACGAGCAAATGTAGTAGGATTACAGGAAATTGCCACAACACGTGATACTGTCGTCTTAGCTAATTCACGTACTTGTTGCTCTGCACCAGCACGGGGAGGATCAAAAACAACACTCTCAAAACACTCAAGTTCCTTTACAGAAAGGGGATGTCGGAAAAGATCACGTTTTTCACAAGTGACCGTTTTTAAACCAGTCGCAAAACGTGCTGCTGTATTTAGATTTCTTAATGCATCTTCATTATTTTCTACTGCATGAACATTCATCTTTTTTGCCATACGCAAAGTAAATGTTCCTATCCCTGAAAACAAATCAACAGCATTCTTTGCTTTTTTTAAATGAGTCAAAATAATATTGCCCATTATATTTTCAGCTTCGCAGGTTGCTTGAAGAAAACCACCAGAAGGAAATTCAACACGGACATCTCCAAAGTAAATCTCTGGTTTTTCTCGTTCAACCAAAACTTCACCATCAACAGATAAACGTATAATCCCATATGAAAGAGCAGCACTGATCATTTTCTGACGAAGTGATTCATGGTGTACAATGCAACCGCTTAAAGCAACATCTAAACCATTTTCAACACGTGTTATTGTAACATGAAACCGTTTGGCAGAGCTGCTTAGAAAAGCACAGAGCTCTCTGATATTATGCAACTGAGAAATAAGCTCTGGACAGCTTACTGGACATTCCTCAAGAGCTACAATCTCATGAGAGAGATAACGGTTAAAACCAACTTTTTGCCCCTGTGGGGTCATAGATGCTGTTAGAGTAATCCGCCGTCGGCTATAAGGTTTACATTCTATTAAAGGCGCAACAACATTATTAAGTCCATACTTTTTAAGCGCATCAACAACCAATTGTTGTTTCCATACGCGATAAGCATCCATATGCCAATGCTGAAGAGTACACCCTCCACATTCTCCAAAATGCTGACAAAGAGTATCAATGCGTTCTAATGATTTTTCTTTTAATGCTATACATGTTGCATATTTTCCATGAACAGTAATTTCAGCACACTCTCCTGGTAAAGTAAAAGGAACATAAACGAAGCCGCGAGACGTCCTAGAAGTACCATACCCATTTGCTCCGATATGGTCGATTATGACATTGTCACTCACTCTTGTTTTTCTCCGAATAGTAAATATTCCACGTTGCCATCACCACCTGTAATAGGGGAAGGAATTAAACCTCTTGCGCTCCACCCTGTTTGTGTATTTAACCAAACAAAAAGCGCCTCAGCAGTTTCTTTAGCTATTGATGGATTTAATATTCCCCTCTTACTAAAGTGTTTACGACCAACCTCAAACTGAGGCTTTACCAGTAAAACAGCTTGAGCGCCCTTCTTGGCTAAAGACAAAACGGGAGGCAATGCAAGTTTGAGAGAAATAAAGCTAACATCTGAAACGATAAGATCAATTTCTCGCCCACCTAAATGGTTATGTTGAAAATCTCTAACATTCAAGCCTTCTAATAACGTTATAGCACTGTTGCCCAATAAACGTTTATCAAATTGATGATGCCCAACATCAACGGCAATTACATGAGCCGATCCACGTTCTAAGAGAACTTGTGTAAAACCACCTGTTGATGCACCAACATCAATGGCCGTCACTTTATCTGTTATAATCGGAAATGCATCAAGTGCAGCAATCAATTTTAACGCTGCCCGAGAAACATAATTCTGCGCTGGATCACAAACAGCAATCTCTGCATCACCAAAAACAATTTGCCCAGCTTTAAAAACGATTTCGCCGTTAACTTTAACAGTTTGACGCATGACAGCATCACGTGCGCGTGAACGTGTCGTAAAAAAGTTTTTTTCAACTAAGAGAATATCGAGCCTTTTTCTGGCAGCCATATCATACTCGAATTTTTTATCCTGTTCGAATCTCGCGGCCTAAAGCAGCAAAAACCGTGTTGACAATACCCATAGCATCAAGCCCGATAGTTGAGAGAACTTTTTCTGGTGCACCATGATTCAAATACTCATCAGGAAGTTTTAGTGTACGAACTTTCAAACCATGCTCTAAGAGCCCTTCTTGCGCTAAAAATTGTAATATGTGCGCTCCAAAACCACCGATTGCCCCTTCTTCAATTGTCACCAATACTTCATGCTCACGTGCCAAACGACACATCAAATCCTTATCTAAAGGTTTCGCAAACCGTGCATCTGCAACCGTTGTAGATAATCCTTCAGCCTCTAACGCATCAGCAGCTTGCAACACTTCTGACATCCGCGTTCCAAAACAAACCAAAGCGATCCTATTTCCTTCACGCAGAACACGCCCCTTTCCAATTTCTAATAACTCGCCACGTTGCGGTAAATCTATACCAATACCCTCACCACGTGGATAACGAAAAGAAATTGGTCCCTGATCATAAGCTGCAGCTGTACGCACCATATGCATCAGTTCAAGCTCATCAGAAGGTGCCATAACAACAAACCCAGGAAGAGTGGACAAAAAAACAATATCAAAACTTCCAGCATGTGTTGCACCATCTGCCCCCACAAAACCTGCGCGGTCAATAGCAAAACGTACCGGTAATTTTTGAATTGATACATCATGAATAATTTGATCATAAGCACGCTGTAAAAAAGTAGAATAAATTGCAACAAAAGGCTTGTACCCTTCACAAGCAAGTCCTGCCGCAAAAGTTACGGCATGTTGCTCAGCGATACCAACATCAAACATTTTTTCAGGAAATTTTTTTGCAAAAGAATCAAGACCTGTCCCTGTTGGCATCGCTGCTGTTATGCCAACAATCTTATCATCATGGCGAGCTTCTTCTATTAAAGCTTTAGAAAATACCTTGGTATAGGGTAGAATATTACTTGATGCTTTAACCTGTTTTCCTGTCGTGACATCAAAACGATTAACACCATGATATTTATCAGGTGATGCTTCTGCAGGTGGATATCCCTTTCCCTTATGTGTGACAACATGCACCAAAACAGGACCACTAGGATATTCACGAACATTTTTTAAAACAGGCAATAAATGCCCCAAATTGTGCCCATCTATGGGTCCAAGGTAATAAAAGCCAAGCTCATCAAATAAAGTTCCCCCAACCAAAAGTCCACGCGCAAATTCCTCTGAACGACGCGCCTTATCCAAAAAAAACTTTGGCAATTTTTCGCTCAACATCTTTACGCGTTCACGCAAATGACGATAAGAAGGACGAGATACTAATCGTGCAAGATGTGCACTCATAGCACCTGTAGGTGGTGCGATAGACATATCGTTATCATTAAGCACAACAATCAAGCGTGCATCCAAAGCGCCAGCATTATTCATTGCTTCATAAGCCATGCCCGCAGACATTGCACCATCACCGATGACAGCTATGATATTGCGTCTTGTCTCTGCTTTCAAAGCACTTGCCACCGCCATGCCAAGCCCCGCTGAAATAGAAGTAGACGAATGACCCGCTCCAAATGAATCATACACACTTTCTGAACGTTTTGTAAAACCTGATAATCCGCCCTCTTGACGTAATGTGCGAATTTTTTCTCTACGCCCCGTTAAAATCTTGTGTGGATAGGTTTGATGACCAACATCCCAAATAATCCTATCCTCTGGTGTATTAAAAATATAATGTAATGCAACAGTGAGCTCAACAACACCAAGTCCTGCCCCAAGATGACCACCTGTTACAGAAACCGCATCAATTGTTGCGGTCCGCAACTCATCAGCCAACTGTACCAAATCAGACTCAGGCAATGCCCGCAAATCTTGCGGAAAACAAATACGGTCAAGCAATGGTGTTAAAACCTGAGACAAAAAAACCTTCCTATTATCTTAACTCAAGAAAACGCAACGATAAAAATGTATCTTCTCTACTCTTATTTATAGTTTTGCATCTTTTTTACTCAAAAATGTTCTTTTCTATTTGAGATGAGCTATAACTTCCTCATTTTTAACTTATTTTATAAAAAAGAAATCAATCGATTTAATTTTCTATAAAAAAGGTTATTATATCTCCTCGTTTCACAATAAATATCCAAAATATTTAATATTATTTAGCATCAAGTGGTTCTACTCCTTCTGGAGAACCTTCTTCTGAAAGTTGTATTTTTTCAATTTTAGCTTCAGCAACTCTTAAGAGTTTTTCACAATGCTTTTTAAGCGCTTCACCGCGTTCATAAATATCAATGGATTGTTCCAAAGGCACATCGCCACGTTCCAAATTTTCGACAATAACTTCAAGTTGCTGAAGCGCTTGCTCAAAGCTTAAAGTCGTAATATCCCCCTCTTGTATCTCTTTTTTCATATGAACCTCAAAAAATATCTGTTCTGGATATACGAATTCCAAAACCTTCTAAACCTACATAATGATGTTCTTTAGCTGCATAAACAATAACAGAGCCTATTCCTAGATATTTTAAAATTTGTGATCCTAAACCAATTTTGCGCCATTCTTCTTCGCGTTCAATCGCCTGCACATGGTTTTCTGAACTGTCTCTTGCCATATTTTGAATATCAATAGTTGATTGCATAACAGAGCCTTTACGCAAATAAATAAATACGCCACGTTTTTCTTTTTCCATCATACGCCGCATCATCACCATAATATCTGAAGCTTGACAAAAAACGTCATTTATAATGTTTTCATGATGTAAATACACAGGAATATCACCACCCTCACGGACATCACCAAAAACAATTGCAATATGCTGAACGGCTTCCCAAGGGAGTTGATAACTATGAACAATAGCGGGACCTACAGATGTTTCAATAGGCATTTCTCCAACATGCTTGATCAATATTTCCTTACGTTGGCGGTAAGCAATTAAATCTGCAACCGTTATCATATGCAACCGGTGTTCTTGCGCAAATTGCATGATCTGATCGCCATGTTTAACGCTGCCATCATCATTGACCAACTCACCAATAACACCAACTGGTGGCAAACCAGCTAATTTACATAAATCAACAGCGGCCTCCGTGTGACCTGAACGCATGAGCACCCCCCCTTCATGCGCAATCAAAGGAAAAATATGTCCTGGACGGACAAAATCGTGAGCACCAGCATTTGGATTAGAAAGATTACGAACTGCCAATGTGCGGTCATGTGCGGAAATACCCGTCGTTATCCCATGTTTAAAATCCACAGTAACAGTAAATTGCGTCCCATGTGCAGATTTATTATCTGGTACCATAGGAGCAAGATTAAACCGTTGTGCTTCTTTTTTTGGCATAGGTGTACACACAATACCTGTTGTGTGACGAAGAATAAACGCCATCTTTTCTTCTGTACAATGCACTGCAGCAAGAGTTAAATCACCCTCATTTTCACGGTCATCATCATCTGTCACCACAACAATTTCACCGCGTTCAAAAGCTTTAAGTGCAGAAACAATTTTTTTTTCATCATACGCCATTGTTCACCTTCTCAATCACCCAATTTGACCGCGATGTCTTAGATAATGGTCAGCAATAGCACAAGCAACCATCGCTTCACCAACAGGAACGGCACGAATCCCAACACATGGATCATGACGTCCCTTCGTTATAACATCTATATCATGACCATCAACATCAATGGAGCGACGAGGCGTTAAAATTGATGAAGTAGGCTTTACAGCAAAACGTGCAACAATTGGCTGTCCACTCGATATTCCCCCTAAAATACCACCAGCATGATTGGATAAAAAAAGCGGTTTTCCATCATTTCCCATTCGCATTTCATCGGCATTTTCTTCTCCCCTCAAGCGGGCTGCCGCAAAACCATCACCAATTTCCACTCCTTTTACCGCATTAATCGACATAAGTAATGATGTAATATCTTGATCAAGCTTTGCGTAAATAGGGGCTCCTAAACCTGCCGGAACATTTTCTGCAACGATCTCAACAACCGCACCAACAGATGTTCCCTCTTTACGGAGTTTACTGATATAATCACTAAAAATGGGAACCATCTCTGCATCAGCTGTAAAAAAAGGATTATTATCAACCTCTGACCAATCCCAACGATCACGATTAATATTATGAGGACCAATTGCTATCACTGCTCCTCGTACAATCAAACCAGGAACGATTTTACGAGCAAATGCACCAGCTGCAACACGTGCGGCCGTCTCCCGTGCTGAAGCACGTCCCCCACCTCGAAAATCACGAATGCCATATTTAATATCATAAGTATAATCCGCATGTCCTGGACGATACTGATGGGCAATCGAGCTATAATCCTTCGAACGCTGATCTGTGTTTCGAATCAACAGAGAAATTGGTGTACCTGTTGTCACCAATGTCGTCCCATCGTCTTGAACAACAACTCCTGAAAGGATCTCTACTTCATCTGGTTCTCGGCGCTGCGTTGTATACTTTGATTGTCCTGGTTTGCGTTTATCAAGATAAGCTTGAACTTCTGCAAGAGTAAAAATAATTCCAGGTGGACAACCATCAATGACACAACCAAGAGCAGCACCATGACTTTCACCCCATGTTGTTACACGAAACAAATGACCAAATGTATTATGCGACATGAAAAAATATCCGTTTCTCTGTCAAATATTACAACGACAACGTATGTTGTGTGCCATACACAAGGTAGCTCTTTGCTCCCAAATACTCTCAGCCACTTTAAATTTGGTCAAATTACTGCTGTCCAATAAAATCCTATAAACCAAACTTTATTCTTTAACGACAGAAATGTCTGGTGCATCAACTGCTTTCATACCTATGATATTATAACCCGAATCGACATGATGGACTTCACCGGTAACAGAACGAGACAAATCTGAAAGAAAATAAAGCGCAGAATCACCAACCTCTTCAATTGTTACCGTACGACGTAATGGAGCATTATATTCATTCCATTTTAAAATATAACGAAAATCACCAATACCTGAAGCCGCTAACGTTTTAATTGGTCCAGCAGATATAGCATTAACACGAATATTTTGAGGACCTAAATCTACCGCTAAATATTTCACGCTCGCTTCAAGAGCTGCTTTGGCAACCCCCATTACATTATAATTGGGAACAACCTTTTCTGCACCATAATAGGTCAGTGTCAAGATTGAACCACCATCTGACATCAATTTCTCTGCACGCTTCGTTAGAGCTGTTAGGGAATAAACCGAAATATTCATGGTCATCATAAAATTTGATTCGCTGATATCAATATAACGACCACTTAACTCATCTTTATCAGAAAAACCAATAGCATGAACTAAAAAATCGAGCTTTCCCCATTTCTTCTCTATTTCTCTAAAGACCGTATCAATAGAGACACTGTCAGAAACATCACAATGTCCACAAACAAATCCCTTTAATTCTTCAGCCAAAGGCTCAACACGCTTTTTCATTGCTTCACCCTGATAGGTAAAAGCAAGCTCTGCCCCTGCGCTACTTGCCGCTTTAGCGATTCCCCAAGCGATGGAGCGATTATTGGCCAACCCCAAAATTAAACCACGCTTACCGTACAATAAACCATTACCCTTAGCCATCAGCACTGCCCCATTGTTACTTAAAATTAATATTATTCATCTGCCTATGACACAGGTCAACTTTTTCTTCAAGTAATTGGTTTAAAATCAAACAAAAACTACGCTTTTATATATAAAAAATTTTAAAATTAATCTTGTTGCATTTGCAAAAACTGTTCTAGCGCGGCATTTTTACCTTCTGGCAACATAATGCGAACATGCACATAAAGATCATCTCTTGTACCATTTTTTAAACGAAGCCCTTTCCCTTTCAACCGTAAAACGCGATCAGAACTTGACCAAGCAGGAATCGTTAAAACCACACGTCCCTCCAATGTCTCAACTTCTTCTTTTGCTCCCAAAACAGCATGTTTAAGAGAAACTGGTAAATCAAGATGGAGTGCTCTTCCTTCAACCCGAAAACGAGGATGTTTTTGAATCTGAATGGTTATCAACGCATCTCCTGCTTGCCCAAGAGGTACCTCTTCTCCCTGACCTTTTAATCGAATAGTCTGTCCGTCTTCAATATAATCTGGAAGTTTAATTTTTAACTTTTTTCCATTTGGAAAAACAGCTTCCACCTTTTCTGCGCCAACCATCTGCTCTAATGTTATAGCAAGATTAGCACGAACATGTGCTCCTTGTTGGGGACGGTTATAGTGTGTGGAATTCGAAAAGCTACCACCTCCTCCAAACAGATCCCGAAAAATATCACTCGCATCAAAACCTGCACCACCTGAAGAGGAAAAATCAAATCCCTTTGCTCTTCCTGAAAAGGGATTTTGTTTATTGCTAAAATTTTCACCAGTACCATAGGCTTGATAAAGCGGTTTTCCTTCCATATCAATTTCACCGCGGTCAAATTGTGCCTTTTTATCCTTATCACCTATAATTTCATAAGCTTGATTAATTTCAGCAAATTTTTCTTTAGCCTTTGTATCATCTTTATTATGGTCTGGATGATACTTCTTTGCTAATCTTCTAAATGCCGATTTAATCTCTTGTGATTTTGCGGTACGTGCCACACCCAGAATCGTGTAGGGATCACGCATATTGCCCTCTTTTCAATTTTTTCGGTTTCAAAATATCAACTGATCCGTTGTTCAATATCCCTTATATCTTCATCAGTCTATTCTAGAGAATAATTTCTTCTTTCCTCTTTATATGTCTATCAATAAACTAAAATACCAGATAAAATGAGACATTTATTTAATATAGCTCATTGTAGTCTATGCTAAAGTAAAAATAATTAAACTACCATAGAAATACACAATAGCATTGGCTTTTTGAAAATAAGAAAAAATAGTACTGTAACTTTTTGATGATAAAGTAAATGAGAAAATGCCTTACCCATGCTCACTGATATTTGGAGAAACTATGAGCAACAAAATACCAACAGATGATCATTTTATGAAAATGCAAAAACCTTTTGAACTTTTCGCAAAGTGGCTTGAAGAAGCAACGATAAGTGAAATAAATGATCCAAATGCTATGGCATTAGCAACAGTTGACGAAACAGGACTCCCTAATGTTCGTATGGTTCTCCTCAAAGACTACAGTCCCCAAGGCTTCGTCTTCTATACCAATTATGAAAGCTGTAAAGGACAAGAAATTTTAAAATCAATGAAAGCATCTTTAGGTTTTCATTGGAAATCGCTCCGTCGTCAGGTCAGAATTAGAGGAATTGTTGAAAAAGTAAGTCAACAGGAAGCCGATGCCTATTTCCAATCGCGACCACGTGGTAGTCGAATTGGTGCATGGGCATCTAAACAATCTCAACCTTTAGACAATCGTTTTGTGCTCGAAAAAGCAATTGCTCAATATACTGCACGTTATGCTCTAGGCAATATTCCACGACCACCTTATTGGTCTGGGTTTCGTGTTAAACCCCTTTCTATAGAGTTCTGGTGCGATCGCCCATTTCGTTTACATGATCGTCTGCTTTTTACACGCGATTGTGTTGAACACAGCGATTGGAAAAGACAAAAACTTTATCCCTAATCCTTCAAACTTCATCGTTATAAAGATTTTTTCTTCCCGACAGTTAAAAAAATATTTTTTATTTGAAAAATTCTAAAATAAGATGATTTAGTTTATTTAAATAGAAGAATTTCATTTTCACTGTAAAAGTTGATTGGTAATATTTTCTACTGTATCGCTTAAAACAGATTAGCAACAAACTTATTTAAAAGAAAATACTGTATTCAGCAGAAACTATGATTTTAGCTAACTTATTTTTAGATCGCAGGATAAAATATCGTCCATATACCCCCAAATACCAAACCAGCAAAAATCACAAAACCAATAAGCGAATTAGATTTGAAAAGCCTGAGGCATTGTGAACTGTCATCTATATCAATGACTTTAATTTGAATAAACATATGGATGCTTGCCGCAAAAATCCCCAAAAAACTAAGAACAGGGACTCCAGCTAAATAAAATGCTAGACTAACGAACACCACAAAACCACCATACAAAAATACTAAAGCACGCTTGGTTCCTTTACCAAAGAGAAGAGCCGTAGAACGGACACCAACAGTAGCATCATCTTCTTTATCTTGATGTGCGTAGATTGTATCGTATCCTATGGTCCACAAGATTGATCCCACATAAAGCAAGATTGGGGCCCAACTTAAACTTCCAAAGACAACAGCCCACCCCATTAATGCCCCCCAATTAAACGCAACGCCTAAAAAAAACTGCGGCCAATATGTTACGCGTTTCATAAAAGGATAAAACGCAACAGCTATCAATGACGAAATACCTAGAAAAAAACTAAACCTATTAAATTGTGATAAAACGACTAAACCAACCAAACATTGCATAAGTATAAAAACTCTGGCTTGAAACCGACTCACATGACCTGTCGGCAATGGACGAGAACGTGTCCTTTCTACCTGAGCATCAATTTTATGGTCAATAAGATCATTCCAAGTACATCCTGCCCCTCGCATAGCAATAGATCCCAGAAAAAAAAGAAAAAGATACCAAACCCAATGAAGAAACATTGATAAAAGAGTATCGTAATGCATGTTATAAGAGAAAAAAGCCATTGTTGTTGACCAAAAACAAGGCCACATCAACAATTGCCATCCGATAGGCCGATCCCAACGCGCCAATTGCGCATAAAACCATAAAGAACAGGGAAGGAAATTGTAGACCCATTGTTTGGAAGATGCGTCCATAACCCGTCCCTGACTCTCACAGGATTGAACATGCGCGATATTTTTATTTTTTTTCATCAAATGATTTACCTTTGGTCTTGCGATAGAGACATTTCATTCTTATGAGAAAGAGATGAGATTAATCATCTTTTATGAGAGGAGCAAGCAATGAATATTCTTCTTATTGGCTCAGGTGGACGAGAACATGCTTTAGCATGGAAAATAGCAGCATCACCACTGCTAACAAAGTTATATTGTGCTCCTGGAAACCCTGCAACAACAGAATTTGGTGAAAATATTAATTTAAACATTGATGACCATCCCCTTGTTATTGATTTTTGTAAAAAACATTCTATTGATCTTGTGATTGTAGGACCAGAAGCACCATTGGTTGCGGGTATAACAGACTCTCTTAATAGCGCTAACATCTGTGTATTTGGTCCTACTCAAAAAGCTGCTCAACTAGAAGGTTCAAAAGCTTTTACAAAAGATTTATGTCGTAAGAATAACATTCCTACAGGAAGTTACCAATGTTTTAATGATGCTTCTAAAGCTAAAGCTTACATTCATCAACAAGGTGTTCCCATTGTTATTAAAGCTGATGGCTTAGCAGCTGGCAAAGGTGTCGTGGTTGCAACAACTATGGAAGAAGCATTTAACGCAGTCGATGCCTGCTTCAAAAGTGCATTTGGAGATGCAGGAAACAAAATTGTTGTAGAATCTTTTCTTGAAGGTGAAGAAGCAAGCTTCTTCTGCCTTTGTGATGGTAAAATTGCTCTTCCTTTTGGATCTGCCCAAGATCATAAACGTGTAGGTGATGGGGATATTGGAGCAAACACCGGTGGTATGGGTGCTTATTCACCAGCGCCCATCATGACCCAAGAAATAGTGAATCGTACCCTCAAAGAAATTGTTGAACCAGCTTTAAAAAGCATGAAAGAAATGGGCGCCCCCTTTAAAGGTATTCTCTTCGTCGGATTAATGATAACGCAAAAAGGACCCGAATTAATTGAATTTAACGTACGATTCGGTGATCCTGAATGTCAAGTTTTAATGATGCGTCTCAAAGATGACATTTTGCCAATTTTTCTTGCTGCAGCTCAAGGAAAACTTGAACATAAGCCTCTTCGGTGGTCTGAAAAAACTGCTCTCACCGTTGTTATGGCTGCCAATGGTTATCCAGACTCTCCCCAAAAAGGTACTGTCATCCGTAACGTTGATAAAGTAAACACTCTTCCCGATGTGAAAGTTTTTCAAGCTGGTACAGTATTGCGTGATGGAGAACTCATTGCAAATGGTGGACGTGTTCTCAATATAACAGCAACAGGAAAAACGATTACGCATGCACAAAAACGTGCTTATGAAGCTGTTGATTGTATTGATTGGCCAGAAGGTTTTGTTCGTCGTGATATCGGATGGAGAGCCATTGCGCGAGAAAACTAAATCCTTTGAATATTCTTTTTTACGATTTGATTATTTTATATAAGAGCATAGTACAAAAATTTTCTCACTGTTTTACGTTGATCATAATTTTGAAAAAATGAGTGTGCTTTCCTTTGAACAATCAAATATTGTAAATAGGATATCTACTCATGATAAAATAGGAAATTTCTCTGAATATGACACTGTCATATAAACTGATCATTTTACTGTTGTATTTACTTTAAACGTATTTTCTCATCACTTTTATAAACACTTTCTTTCTTATAAAATCCTGAAGAAAAACATATATACTATCATTTCTTTTATTTATTGCGTTTTTTAATGAAATTCCGCTTTTACGAAAAATAAAATGCCAAAAAAAAGATACTGATGTTATTCACGTACAAATTCTTAAACAATACCCCTCATGCTCGTCACTCCCATTTTACGATACTACCTGCAAATAGTATAAATCCATACTGCCATCTTTCTTGAATAAAGATAAAAACCGATACCATCATTGTATTTTCCAACTCTCAATATTACGATAACCCTTTCTATCTAAATGCTTTTGATTATAAGAGAGAGAGATGAAATAAGAATATTTTGTAATATTTAAAGCTCTCATTCAACATGGAGAAATGATTTATAAAAAAAATCAAAAACACTTCCAGCAATCTTCTGGTGTTTTAACGATGTGGCAAAAACCAAAAATTACACCGCCAAAAAAAACGGTTTCTATTGTTATGAAAGTCGTTTTACCTCTCCGAGAAAAGCGTTTAACATAACCGATTCCTGCTGCAAATATATGGTGTCAAAAAATTCTCATTTACAATCATTGACTTCCTCTTTGCCTTAAAGAACCAAAAGTCACACCAAATCCCATCTGGAAACATCTGGATTCTCATTGAGCAGGTTCCTCTTGGTTCCCACTCATATGCTTCACTTACACAAAGACCGACATTTAAGAATATTCGCCATGTCCTCTAAAAATACTTCATGTATGAAGTTTACATGCCTTATATTACCGCCCAAACAACGATGTTTTACGGCACAACAAGATAAATGCTTACGGTAGTACAAAAATGAATGCATATTAATATTACTGGAGTGCAACTCGATTCGCAATCACCAAACGCAAGCCTAACGGATTGCTATAACGAAGTAAGAAACGCTTTTGTTTAGAATGTGCTGTTGTACCAAAAAAACGATGTAAATCAGAACGATCTTTTACAACTAGAATGCGATTATCTTCATTGATCATAAGCATGGGGAGGCCATAAGTATCCGCCCATAATCGCCAATCCAGAAGAACATTATTCAAATCTCTGGAAACCAAAAGCGGTATACAAGCTTCCTCATCAGCATGAAGTAATTCTAATGCAACAGCTCTTTCTCCTGAACGCGTTTTTACGGTACGTGCTGCAATTCCTTGGAAATGATAAGGCGGTATTAAATGCGATAAGCTTGAAGGCATATCCGTTTTAAAAGAAACACCACGCTCATTTAACGAACAAATAACCTGATTACCCGTTTTGGATGAAAAATATGTCGTCGTTTGTGGCAAATGGCACGGATCTAACCGAAATTCAAGCACCGCTTTTGCCTGATTAAAGCATTGATTAGCCATATACATATCCCAATTTATCTTAAATAACATACACCCTTTAGCAGCTTTTTCTCATTGGATTATTAAAAGTTTGAATAAAAAACAACTGGTTTCTTTTTTGGTTATTAAAATCTAAACAAAAATACATGATCACTATTCTTGAATTATAATACTTTTCCGGGATTCATTATCCCTAAAGGATCGAGCGTTTTTTTAATCCCTTGCATAATATCCAATGCAACAGGCGATTTAAAAGAACGAAGTTCTTCGCGCTTAAGCTGACCAATTCCATGCTCAGCAGAAAATGCACCTCTATAGTCCATTACTAAACTATGAATGCGATGATTCATTTTTGACCATAACTGCAAGAACACCGTTGTATCAGCTCCTACAGGTTGTGTAATATTATAATGTAAATTTCCATCGCCCATGTGTCCAAAACAAATCACCCGTGCTCCTGGAGAAATATCTTCAACAATAAGCGCTGCCTCAGCAATAAAATCAGGAATAGAAGCAAGTGGAACCGCAATATCATGCTTAATGGACCCTCCTGCTAACTTTTGTGCATAGGATATACTTTCCCGCAACTGCCAAAAAAAATCTTGCTGTTTTAAAGATTGTGCAACAATTGCATCTTCTATCACCGCACTCTTTAAAGCTTCTTCTAAAATAATACTCAGTACTGATAACGCCTCATCATCGCCTTGCAATGATGAAATGTTCATTAATACATACCATTCATGCTCCCGCTGAAGAGGAGGCTTCTCACACATCTTATAATCTAAAGCCATTTGCAAACTGAGATTTCCCATGAGCTCAAAACCTGTCAACATCCCTCCTCCATATTCTTGAGCCAGAGATAAAAACTCTAAAGCCTTCGCCGGACTATATAATCCCACCAAAGCAACAGCTTTTCCTTTTATTTTTGGAAACATCTTCAAAACGGCTGCGGTTATAACACCCAATGTGCCTTCTGCACCAATAAAAAGATTTTTCAAATCGTAACCACTATTGTCTTTTTTAACAAAACGCAAATCATCTAAAATACGGCCATCTGGTAAAACAACTTCCAAACCAAGACAAAGATCACGCATATTGCCATAGGCTAAAACAGCTGTCCCTCCAGCATTCGACGAAAGATTTCCTCCTACTTGACAAGAACCTTCAGATGCCAAAGAAAGAGGGAAAAAACGACCTGATTCATCCACTTTTTTCTGTAAATCCTGTAAAATAACACCAGCCTCTACAACAACAAAATTTCCCTCAATATTTATAGTTCTAATCTTATTTAATCGTTCCATGGATAAAAGAACGCTCCCTCCTTTTTCATCTGGTTGTTGTCCCCCCACAAGCCCTGTATTTCCACCCTGTGGCACAATCGGTGTGCGTGTTTTGCTCGCTAGCTGCATAATCAATGAGACCTGTGCGCAAGAAGATGGACGTAAAAGTAAAGGTGTTTTTCCATGAAAAAGCCCACGCTCTTCAAGCAAATATGGTGCAATCAACGCTTGATCTGTTATAGCATGCTTAGCACCAACAATTTCTCTAAAACCCTCAATTAATTTCTGCTCCATGTTTGTTTCTCCTTTGGAGCCGCAGCCCGTATAAGACGATCATTGATCGCCTCCCCTAATCCATATGATGGAATAGGTTCTACTGCGATACATCTCACTTTAAATGAATCTAATTCCTTCATATATTGAAATAAATGAAAGGCTGCCTCTTCCAACTTTCCATCTTCGCTAAGATTTAAAATAGAAACGGCATTTTCAGCCCCCATAACGCGCTTTGAACCAAATGCTAAAAGCGCTTCACCACTTTCCACCTTTTCTACATTCAAACGAATCGTGGCATTGGGAGCATAATGCGACTTTAACATCCCTGGAGCTTCAATCGCCGCCCTTTGATCTATCCGTTTTAAAGACTTCCCCACAACTTCTTCAATTTTATCAGCCGCAAGCCCCCCTGGACGCAAAAGATAAATATTTTCATCACAAATCTTAATAATCGTTGATTCAAGCCCTATTTTAGCAGGTCCTCCGTCCAATATCAAAGGAACAGATTCCCCTAAAGATGCAAAAACAGCCTCAGCTGAAGTAGGGCTAAGACGCCCCGATTGATTCGCACTAGGAGCAGCAAGTGGGCGGCCAAAATGTTGTACTACTTCCGCAAAACGACTGTCTGGAAAACGAACAGCCAAGGTATTCAAACCAGAGGTTGTTAAAGGATGAATATTATGCTGTTCCTTTAAAGGCAAAACCAATGTCAAAGGCCCTGGCCAAAATTCTTCCATTAATTGGCGTGAAAGAAAGTCAATTTTAACATAACGTTCCGCCATTTCGATGCCGCTGACATGCGCAATAAGAGGATTAATTTGCGGACGACTCTTTGTAGAAAAAATAGAATAAATTGCCCTCCCATTGGTTGCATCGCCCGCTAATCCATAAACAGTTTCCGTTGGTAATGCTACTAACTTCCCTTGTTCAAGAAGCGCTATTGCCTCTCTTATCGAAGCACTATTAAGTGGTAGAATCGTCATGACACACCATTTCTATAACACTCTTTTAGTGGTGCAAAACTATAACGATGTAATCCTATAATTGGTCCATATTTATCAAGAGCTGTACGATGCGCTAGTGTTGCATAACCTACATGCTTCTCTAAACCATACCCTTTATAAACTTGTCCTGCACACTCCATCATCCGATCACGCGTTACTTTCGCAATAATAGATGCGGCTGCAATTGAAACCGAACGCTGATCGCCCTTAATCAATGCCATTGCAGGACAGGACAACTCAGAAGGAATATCACGTCCATCAACAAGGACATAGTGGGCTGGAATGGCTAACCCCATAATACAGCGACGCATTGCCTCTAAAGTTGCTTTTCTAATATTAGATTGATCAATTGTACGAGCACAAAGACTAGCGATTGAAACCGCTAATGCACTTTGCAAAATTTCATGATAAAGTCTATTTCGTTGGAGAAAAGAAAGTTTTTTTGAATCATTTAACCCATTAGGAATATGGTCTTTATCCAAGATAACTGCTGCCGTTACCACAGGTCCAGCGAGAGGCCCCCGTCCTACTTCATCAACACCTGCTATATGAAAAAAACCCTGTTTTTGCAAATCCAATTCGCACGAAAAATTTGGTTGAAGCGGAACATTAAACATCTTTGATAAATCACAAATACAACAAACATACATCTATTTCTGTAGCCTAATCATTTTTTGCAAGCATTACAGTTTTAAATGGCTCTCCAAACATTCTGCAAATTCTTGCACAAAAGATAAAAAACACATTTCTTTGGTTACCCTTTTTCATTGTGTATAATAAAATCATGACGAAATAAACGCTTTTATATTTATTTATCAGATATTTCCTAAAGTCATGATCGGTTTTACAAACCAATTTGGGTGCATTGATTTGATAAAAAGAGCTGCTTGTTGCGCTGTTTGTTTATTTTTAAAAATGCCAAAGCAAGTTGCTCCCGTTCCAGACATGCGGGAAAAAAGAGCGCCACATTCATCTAATACAGATAACACTTCAGCTAACTGAGGTGCTATTTTTAATGCAGAAGAAAAAAGATCATTACGCGTTTCTTGTAAAGCTTCAACCAATGAATCAACACTCTTTAAAGCGTCTGTATTAATTTTTAAAGAAGGATTATGACGCTTCTCTAACGCTTTAAAAACAGTTTGTGTTGAAATCTCTTGTCCATGATTAACCAATACTATTGCAAGAGAACAGGCTCCCTTTAGTTGTATCATCTCTTGACCAATTCCTTTGACCAAAAGCGGCTGCTGATATTCTAATGCATAAAGACACATGGGAACATCAGCACCAAGAACTAAGCTCATTTTTGCTAATTCTTGGTAAGAGCAATCAAGATTCCACTGTTGACGCAACATGCTTATAACCCCAGCTGCATCACCTGAACCACCACCAATGCCTGAAGCAACAGGTAATGTTTTTACAAGCCGAAAAAAAGCAGGTTGAGCACATTCAGAAAAAGTATTATGCATAAAATCCCGTGCGCGAATAACCAAATTATCTAAATGAGACACAAGGCCTTTTGCAAACGGTCCCGTCAAAACAAACTGATTATTTTCGCAAGGTGCATAGTGTAGACAATCACCGCTAAGACTAAAATAAACCAAGCTTTCTATTAAATGATACCCATCAGCACGTTGCCCCACAACATGTAGAGCTAAATTCAATTTAATAGGTGTAAATAAATAGGAATGTCTTTTGGACGAAGCTTGTACATTTGATATCATATGACGTAATATCCACCTACACAGGGTTCTTTTACAAACTCCTCCCTTTTATCCATATTTTTTATTAGCACAAGCACTATAAACAGTTTGGAATATTCTTAATCGTTTTCTAAACAAACAATAAATATGAAGAGCACTCATACAAAATAAACGACATGTTCTCATTCGTATCATTTCAAGCCTTTTTTCTTCTAAAATCTGTTTTTAGATAAAAATCCCTCTGGCTTGAATGATCCTTTCCATTACAAACCATAACGCTGCCAAAGTGCTCGCTCTTCTGCTGCCATCAATGCACTGTCAACGACTGTATAAACCGTATGTGCCGTCACTCCTGAAGGCGTTTTAGGTCCTAAGAAACTTTTTGGAGGCATAATAAGTCGAAGTTTTGCATCATTACCAAAGCGCTCCTTAATAACAGAACGTACATCATTTAATCCATCAACCAGACCAAGCTCAACGCTTTGTTTTCCACTCCAAAACATTCCTGTAAAGAGATTCGAATCATCTGATAATTTTTCAGCACGCCGTTCTTTAACCAAATCGATAAAAGTTTGATGCACTTCAAGTTGGAGAGATTTCAAATGCTCGATATCCGCCTTTTTTTCTGGCTGAAATGGATCTAATGTAACTTTGTTCTTTCCTGCCGTGTATACACGCCGTTCGATACCAATTTTCTTCAAAAGCTCCGGAAAACCAAAAGAAGCTGAAACCACTCCAATGGAACCAACAATTGAAGAAGGATCTGCAAAAATTTCATCCCCCGCACAAGCAATCATATAACCACCGGATGCTGCAATATCTTCAATAAACACAAGAACCTTTTTATTTTTTTCTTCTGCCAAGTCACGAATACGCTTGAAGATAAAACGCGATTGTACAGGTGAACCACCAGGAGAATTAATAATAAGTGCAACAGCCGGTGACTTTTTGTGTGCGAAAGCCTTCTCTAAAAGATTTGCACACCTACTGAGGGAAAGGGTCCGGGATATAGATGCTGATGAATCCATAATTGCTCCTTGAAGGCGCACCACAGGAATTTCAAGTTTATCGGAAGAAAAACGGCGTGGAATAAAACTTTTAATAAAATCCATCAAAACAAAATCTCCTTATAAATTAAGAACAATTAAATAGGCAAGGACAACAAAAAGGAACAACGTGATACCATCCAAAAGCGCCAATCAATCCCCACATTACAACCAGAAATATAACTTCACCCAAAAGCTAAACCTCCCTAATGACAAAGTGTAGACTTTAAATAATAAACTAAAAAACACAAGATACTATTAGAAAAGTTCCCACAAGCTTATATATCCATTATTAATTGCATCAACTCGGGGTGAAAAAGTATGGTCATTACCTTCATGTATAATCAATGCCGGTAAAATAGATAAAGCTGCTCGGCTTCCTCGTTTTGCGTAAAATAAAAGACGAATTGCTGCTGTTTTCGCACGTGCATGCACAGGAATTATACAAATACCACCAAAACGCCCTTCTAAAGCACGCAAAATATCTGTCAGCGATTGTGGACGTGCAATAAGCCCTAAGTATCCACCTGGCTTAACAATGGCTGCTGCACTCCGCAACCAGTTATCAAACATCGCTTCAGACATAACATGTGCTTCAGATTTTTGTTTATCAGGTGTCTTGCGATCAGTAGGATTATTAAAAGGTGGATTCATAATCGCAAAATCAAAGCTATTATCTATCAAACCTGCTTTTATACGGGCATTCCCTTTGAAGGTAACATCTGCTTCTAGCAAACAAACTCGGCTAGAAAATTGTTTATTTTGTTTTAGCATAAGCGTTTTTTGAGCGTAAGATACCATAAAAGCTGAACGTTCAACTAAGGTAACATGAACTTTCAAACAACGCGAAGCAACAGCCAACCCTGCAGCTCCAGCGCCTGCACCTAAATCAACAACCTTGCCCTTTAAATTACTTGGAACCAAACCAGCTAACAACATCGCATCCATTCCAGAACGATGACCATATTTATGGGGTTGAACCAAATAAAATTTCCCGCGGTGAAAACTGTCAATTGTTTCACCACTCTGATTCGTTGTTTTATCCATTTAAAAGCCTAATGCTCACCTTTATAAACTGCATTTTTGCCATTCAGCTGCTATTTTAAATTTTTTATTATTTCATAACAATAAGATTACACTCGCTAAAGAACATTTCTTGCCAACAACATTCCAAGCTAACACTTTTAAATGACATCAAAAGCTTGAGTCAAAACCAAACCCCCTTTATGCTAGTAAATAAAGTAAATTTTATATATGTCCATTGCAATACTCTAGGAGTAAACACATTGAGCGCAGCTATCAAACCAGAACAAATAAGAAATAATCAAATTTCTCTTCAATCTCTTGTCAACCTTACTCAAAAAGATATGGAGCGCGTAAATCAATTTATTCTCTCTATGGCAAAATCAGAGGTTGAGATGATCCCTGAAATTTCTAACCATCTTATTTTATCAGGTGGAAAGCGATTACGTCCAATGATTACGCTCGCTTCTGCTCATATGTTCGGTTATCAAAGTGACGGGCATATAAAACTCGCAACAGCTGTTGAATTTATGCATACAGCCACATTACTACACGATGATGTGATTGATGAAAGTAATTTGCGACGTGGAAAATCCACGGCACGGATGATTTGGGGAAATCAAGCAAGTGTACTTGTTGGTGATTTCCTGTTGGGTCAGGCTTTTAAAATGATGGTCGATGTCGGTTCCATAGAAGCGCTCTCTGTCCTAGCGAATGCTGCTGCAATTATTGCTGAAGGAGAAGTTATGCAACTTTCTGCTGCAAAAAATATCAAAACCAGCCCTTCAGACTATCTCAAAATCATCAATGCCAAAACAGCCGCCCTTTTTTCAGCAGCCGCTGAAGTAGGACCGATTGTTGCTGGCTATGGACATAAAGAGCGTTCTTCATTACGTGAATATGGAACATCTTTAGGTTTAGCTTTCCAATTGATTGATGATGCACTTGACTATAGCGGTAGTGCTCAAAACTTAGGAAAAAATATAGGGGATGATTTTAGAGAAGGAAAAATAACAATGCCTGTTATTATCGCATATGAACGTGGAAATATAGTAGAAAAAAAATTCTGGAAACAAGCACTTGAAGATGGCAATAACAATAATGAAGCCTTCGCACACGCGCAACACTTAATAGAAAAGTATGATAGTATCACAGATACAATAGAACAAGCACGCATCTACGGAAAACATGCAATTGATGCTCTTGTTCCCATGAACGAAAATCTTGCTTACAATGCTCTCGTTGAAACTGTTGAATTTTGTATTGCGCGCGTAAACTGAATTCTTTGCAAGAATCACAGTATTTCTCAATAAAGTAATGAGATATGACCTATAAACAACACCATCGATTAATTATCTTGAAAAGGATTAGCTCCATGTGCTCTGCAACGGTATCCCGACTTTTTACCCTCTTTATCGTGGGTATCATGCTGATGCCATTCCCCACCTACAGTAAAATAAGCACCGCAATTCATACAAGCTCATTTACAGGTGCTTATTTAGCTGGAAGGGTTGCAAATCATGAAAATAAAACAGAACTTGCTATCAATTACTTTAAACAAGCACTCGTTTATCAACCTGATAACATTGAAACACAAAAAGAGCTCCTTGAAGCTATGCTCTCGGTCGGAAACTTTAAAGAAGCTGTCCAACAAGCCCAAAAACTCAAAGAGCAAGATGTTATAACTCCCTTTGTTTCCTTAACTTTGTCAGTAGAAAGTCTCATCAAAAAAGACTATAAGAATGCCAATTTTCTTCTGCAATCAAAAGAACCTCCGAAATCCAATAATCCAATACCTGAACTCATCGGTGCTTGGATTAAATTTGGATCTGGACAAAAATCTCAGGCAATCGCTGATCTTAAGAAACTCAAAGGTCCCGTCTGGTATGACCTTTTTATATCTTATCATCTAGCACTTATGAGCGATCTCGCAGAACAGCCAAAGGATGCAAAAAAATATTTCATTAAAGCACTTAGTAACAAACAGGGGACTCTTATCGCTCCCAATACCTATGAACGTATTATCATAGCCTATGCCTCATTCCAATTGCGCCATAATATGCGTAACCAAGCTCTTCAAACAATCCAACATGGCGAACAAATGTTGTCAGGTCGAGAAGTCCTTAAAAACTTTCGAGAAAAAATTGAAAAAAATTCTTTCTTAGAGAGAGTTATTAAAACACCTCAACAAGGAGCAGCCGAGGTATTATATAATTTTGGAACTGCCCTCAACCACAAAAACTCAGGACGAATCGCACGTATTTTTAAGCAATTATCTTTCGCCTTATACCCTCAAAATGACGCAACACTGTTTCAGCTCGCACACATCTCTGCTAAATTGAGTGATCCTCATCAAGCAATTAAACTTTATCGCGCATTATCCCCTAAATCTGCTTATTATAAAGATGGACAACTTCATCTTGCATTCCTTCTTGCCAATAACAACAATTACAAAGAAGCAATAAAATTACTCACATTGTTAAATGAAAAATTTCCCAATGATCGTAATATTTTGATAACGCTCGTTGCTTTTTATATGCAGGACAATAAATTTCTTGAGGCCATTAAAACTCTAGACACCGCTATTGCCCAGATAAAAAACTTTCAGCAGGACGATTGGAAACTCTTTTATCAGCGTGGTATTGCTTTTGAACGTTTAAAGCAATGGCCAAAAGCAGAAATTGACTTGAGAAAATCACTTGATTTTTTTCCAAACCAACCGCAGGTTCTTAATTATTTAGCCTATTCCCTTGTAGAACGTGGTGAAAAGCTTGAAGAATCGCTCCGTATGCTGCAAAAAGCTTCTGCTTTGCAAGCTCACAACAGTCATATTCTCGATTCTTTAGGATGGGCTTATTATAAACTAAAAGAATATAATAAAGCAGTGCAAATATTAGAAAATGCTGTCAGATTACAACCAGAGGACCCAACACTGAATGATCATTTAGGGGATGCCTATTGGAAAGTTGGGCGTAAACGTGAAGCAATCTTTCAATGGAACCACGCAATTGATGGAAAACCAGAAAATTCTGAACAAATTCAAGAAAAGTTGAAATTTGGTTTGCAATAAACGACGCTTAACCATAAACCACATGAAATAATAAACAGAGAAACTAAAATTATTTTGGTTTTTTGTTTAGTCCAATATAAAGAGTATAAAGCGTGAAACTGCCTGAACATCTTAACCCCAAACGTTCTTTTCAGGGACTAATCTTAACTTTGCAAAATTATTGGGCACACTATGGATGTGCAATTTTGCAACCTTACGATATGGAAGTCGGAGCTGGGACTTTTCATCCCGCAACAACATTACGCTCTCTAGGTCCACGTCCTTGGCAAGTTGCTTATGTCCAACCCTCTCGACGTCCAACAGATGGCCGATATGGTAAGAATCCAAATCGTTTACAACACTATTATCAATTCCAAGTGCTTCTCAAACCCTCTCCGCTCAATCTACAAGAACTTTATATAAAGTCGCTACAAGCTATCGGGCTTGATACAAAACTGCATGATATTCGCTTTGTTGAAGATGATTGGGAAAGTCCTACCCTTGGTGCTTGGGGACTTGGATGGGAATGCTGGTGCGATGGAATGGAAGTCTCTCAATTTACTTATTTTCAACAAGTTTGTGGCATTGAATGCGCTCCAGTTTCAGGGGAACTCACATACGGTCTTGAGCGTCTAGCGATGTATATCCAAGGGGTTGATAACGTCTATGACCTTAACTTTAATGGTTTGGAGGGAGAAAACAAAATAAGTTATAGAGATATTTTTTTACAGGCAGAACAGGAATACTCATATTACAACTTCGAATTTGCTGATACAAAACTGCTACATCAGCACTTTATCGATGCAGAACGCGAATGCAGCGCACTTCTTGATGCTGGAAAACCAAATAAAGAAAATATATTACATCGCTGTGTTTTTCCTGCCTATGATCAATGTATTAAAGCGAGCCATATCTTTAATCTTTTGCAAGCACGTGGCGTTATTTCTGTAACCGAACGACAAAACTACATTCTTCGCGTTCGTGATCTCGCGCGCCGTTGTGGGGAAGCCTTCTTACTCACAGAAGCTGGACAAATATATACTGGAGAAGCCTAATGTCTGATCTTCTTCTTGAACTTTTCAGTGAAGAAATACCCGCACGTATGCAACGAAAAGCTGCTGCTGATCTCAAAAAATCTGTTACAGATCAACTTGTGAATGCTGGATTGATCTATGAAGCTGCTCGTGAATATTGGACACCTCGTCGGCTAACATTGGACATACGCGGACTTTCAATACGCTCAAAAGATATCCATGAAGAACGAAGAGGTCCTAGTATAAAATCACCACAGCATGTAATTGATGGTTTTCTACGTGCAACAGGATTAAACGATATTTCTGAAGCACATATTGGACATGATGATAAAAAAGGTCATTTTTATATTGCTAAAATTGTTAAAAAAGGTCGAGCTGCAGAAGAAATTATTGCCGATATTTTACCGAATATTATCCGCAACTTTCCGTGGCCGAAATCTATGCGTTGGGGAAAAGATTCAGCACAAAATGGTGCTCTGAAGTGGATTCGACCTTTACAAAACATTCTTTGCGTCTTCGGACCAGAAATTGGTGAAACACATGTTATTCCGTTTACAATTGGTTCTCTTAAAAGCAATAATTTAACTTATGGTCATCGTTTCTTAAGTGATGGAAAGCCATTTCAAGTGCGCCGCTTTGATGATTATGTTACTCAACTTGAAACCCATAAAGTCATTCTGGATGCCGAGAGACGAAAGAATATTATTTTAGCTGATGCCCAAAACCTCTGCTTTGCCAACGGTTTAGAACTAGTTCAAGACAATCCCCTCCTAGAAGAAGTTGCTGGTCTTGTTGAATGGCCTGTTATCCTGATGGGTGATTTTGACCAATCATTCCTTGATATTCCTCCAGAAATTATTCGCTTGACCATTCGAGCTAATCAAAAATGTTTTGTTACCCGTAAACAAGGAGAAAAAGTAAAACTTTCTCATCATTTTATTCTCGTTTCTAATATTCTTTCAAATGATGAAGGCAAAGAAATTTCAAAAGGAAATAGTAAGGTTGTCCGTGCCCGTCTTTCTGATGCACTTTATTTCTGGCAAACCGATCAGCGTGATTTGCCTGATATTCAACAATTAGAATCTTCTATAAAAAAATTTGATCTTGATATAAAAAAACCTCTCGATCAAAGAATGGCGCGACTTGATCATTTGAATGTAACTTTTCATGCTAAATTAGGTACGCAAGGTGCAAGAGTAGAACGCATTGCTACACTCGCACAAGAAATTGCACCTTTAATACAGACAGATCCTCTTTTAGCAAAACGTGCAGCAATCCTTGCAAAAGCTGATTTGCAAACAGAAATTGTCGGAGAGTTTCCTGAACTACAAGGGGTTATGGGGCAAAAATATGCCCTTCTTCAAGGGGAAGATCCTCGCGTAGCTGTAGCAATCGAGGACCATTATAAACCTCAAGGACCAACAGATCGTCTTCCACAAGAACCGCTTGCTATAACCGTTATGCTCGCCGACAAAATTGACATGCTCGTTGGCTTTTGGCTCATTAATGAAAAACCAACGGGCTCAAAAGATCCCTATGCGTTAAGACGAGCAGCATTGGGAGTTATTAGGCTTGTACTTTCGCGAGATTGGAAAATCAATCTTATGCCACTGTTTCAGTTCGCAATGAATCTTTTCTTACAACAAAAAAATAAATATGAGATTTCTCAAAGAGAAAATTCACAATTACAGAATCTACTTCCAGAAAAAACAAAATATATTTTATCAGACCTGTTATTCTTTTTTCATGACCGTTTAAAAATCTATCTAAAAGAGGAAGGTGCTCGTTATGACGCTCTTGAAGCGATTTTAAATAAAGATTCTGATGATTTTTTATTGGTTGCACGTCGTGTCGAATCGCTTATCGCTTTTATCAATACCCATGATGGAATGAACTTTGTAGCCTCTGTAAAACGTACTGCCAATATTCTTGAAAATGAATTTCAAAAAAGCACGGCAATAGCGAATGAAATTAATCCTGAGCTCTTTGTCGAGAAAGAAGAAAAGCAGCTCTATCATGCAATCTGTGAAGTAGAAAAACAAGCTCTTGCTCCCATCAATGCGACAAATTTATCATTTGCACTCAGTGTGCTAGCGCCACTTGGGAAATTGATTGATATATTTTTTGAAAAGGTATTGGTGAATGATAAAAAACCTGATGTTCGTGCTAACCGTCTTGCTCTTCTCAAACGTACTCACATTGTTACACAATCGGTTGCGGATTTTTCAAAACTTGTCATTTAGAATCAAAATGTCCTATTAACTGGTAAAAATAATGAAGATAAATTTTTCTTTTTTATGACTTTTATTAATTAATCTTGAGAAAATTATGCAACCAAAGAGGCCATTTTTATCTCTCAAATATCATTAATTAAGATATGTTTTCATTTTGATAAATGATTCTTTCTCAAGAGACTCTTTAATAAGTTCATCTGCCTTGTTAGAATCTAATTCCTTTGCAATAAGGATACGTGCTGTAGAAATTGCCAAATCAATAGCCGATGAAGAAACCATGCGTATCGCATCCGCTTCTGCTTGAGCGATTTTTTGCTCTGCCAATTTATTGCGGTTTTTTACATATTCTTCTGCTTTTGTACGAGCCTCAGCAATAACAGATTCAACTTCATGTTTTGCTGCTGCAATAATTTCTTGCGCGTCTTTTTCTGCTTCTGCATGTTTGCGTTGATATTCAGCCAATATTTCCTGTGCTTCTTCACGAAGACGCAGAGCCTCATCCAGCTCATCTTTGATACGCTTCGCGCGTGCATCAAGATGGTGTATAAGCTTCTGTGGAATTTGGAAATAGACTAAAAGAGCTAAAAAAAGAACTAACCCAACAAATGCCCAAAAAGTATCAGTCATTTTTCTCTTCCTCAATAATCCGCAGCTTTAACAACTGAACGAACAGCCTCTTTGCTAATATCAACGTCAATCAATTTTTTCACAATTTCAAGAGCTACTTCTTCAGCGATAGAACCAACATTTTGCATCGCTTTATCCCGAATTTTTGCTATCTGTTTTTCAGCATCTGCGAGTTTTTTTTCTAAACTCTCTTCAATTTCTTTTCGTTCAAGCTCTGCTTTTTCTTTTAATTCTTCACTAGCCACCTGCGCTATAGCATGCGCTTTCAAACGCGCTTCTGCTAATTTCCGCTCATAAGTTTCAACAACAATGTCTGCTTCCTGCTTCATGCGCATTGCCTGATCTAAATCAGATGCGATTCGATCTCGCCGTGTTTCAATAACACCACCAATACGTGGTACAATTACACGAGAGATAAAAAGATAAAAAAGTCCGAAAGAAATTGCCAACCAGAAAAAATGCGAACCAAAATGTACAAAATCAAAAGGTGGAAACACACGATTTGCATGCTCTGCCACCTTTTTAACATGTTCTATCGACGTTTCAGTGTTCTGTGCATAAGCGCTTGAAACAAACATCTTCTTTCACCCTTTAAATAGCTTATTAAAGCCCTCTATAACCGATGATAACTGACTGGCATCTCTCTCTGGCATCTCTCTGGTTAAGAGCTAAAAGGGTAAACCTTTCCTCGTGCAAGAACAGATATACCCTTTTGATGATGATTAAACCCCAAAAAGAAGTAGTAAAGCAATGAGCAGTGAAAAAATTCCCAAAGCTTCTGTTACAGCAAAACCAAAGACGAGACGTCCAAACTGACTATCTGCCGCTGATGGATTTCGTAATGCACCAGAAAGATAGCTACCAAAAATATTACCAAGTCCTAAAGCTGTTCCAGCCATACCAAAGCAAGCAAGACCAGCGCCAATATATTTTGCTGCAAGCACCATTTCCATGTTATTCTCCTTTAAAGCGAAATTGCATTATTCGACGGAAAACCGCCAATTCTATTAATGTCCTGGATGAATTGCATCATTAAGATACATACAAGTTAAAACCGTAAAGACGTAAGCCTGAAGAAATGCGACCAAAAACTCAAGAGCAGTAATTGCTACAGTCATAATAAGCGGTAAAATCGAACCACCCACACCTACGAGTCCTACCCCAATCATTGAAACAACAAACCCAGAAAACACTTTAAGCGTAATATGACCAGCAAGCATATTCGCAAAAAGACGAAGAGAAAGACTAATTGGACGGGAGAGAAAAGAAATAACCTCAATCATTGTCACCAAAGGCAAAACCACAACAGGAACTCCACTGGGAACGAACAGTTTCAAAAAACTGACCCCATGCTTATAAAAGCCATAACCAATCACCGTCAAAATTACCACCATTGCTAACGAAAACGTGATCATGATTTGAGACGTAACCGTATAAAAATAAGGAAAAAGACCAATAAAGTTAGCAACCAAAATAAAAGTAAACAGAGAAAAAACTAAAGGAAAAAACTGCATTCCCTGCACACCAGATGATTCCCGCAGAGTCGATGCTACAAATTCATATGCCATTTCCGAAAGAGACTGCATCCGCGTTGGAACCAATCCACGACTCGATGATGAAATAAAGAGAAAAATAGAAGTTATAACAACCGTGAGGACTGTAAACAATGATACATTTGTAAACGATAAATCCATATTTCCTATGGAAATCTTAATCAGCCTTGAAATCTCAAACTGATGAATAGGATCTGGAGCGTGCGCTGTCACTTCAACCTCATTTATCGGACCTCTCATTGGCCCCTTTATCTTGTTTATCTTGGCGCGATACGCCTTTTTTTCCCAATTGACTGGAGGAAACATACCCCACAGACCGAAGAATACTCACTATACCAGCAGCAAATCCAAAGAAGAGGAAAAATACCAATCCCCAAGGATACGAACCTGCTAACTTGTCAAACCCCAACCCCAAAACAACACCAACTATAACACTCGCCAGAAACTCACTGGAAAGCTTAATTGCATCTGCCATCCCTCCTTGTGATTTTTCCCGCTTATTCTTATGCTCCCGCTTCTTTAATGCCTGCTTGCGCACTAAAGCTACGCTTAAGTTCCTACTACGACATTCCAAATCCTCTGAATGAAGACATTCTCCTTGCTTTTCCTCTTCAGCCTCCTTACGGCTTATAACGGGTCTCTCGCCCACCGCCATCATTGGCTCCTTAATTAAAAGCAAAGTAAGAATGCATTTCATAAAACCGTGTGCATCATATTGTTCCCGAATTTATTCGTCAAGATACTAAAAAAAATCTATCACAAATTATCGTATAAATTTTATTGTATAAATAACGTATTTTTCAATTTACATGCTTTCTTAAAAAGATATTCTGAGCACCTAAACCGACTTCACGACAGCTCCCATGAATAATATAAAACTCATAGAATAGCCTTTTTTACACTTAATAAAAGGCGTAAACTGACACCATCTTATTTTCCGGCTCCAAATTTTATATCAATCCTAGTTTTGAAAGAGAACATAAAAAACTAAAAAACATTACGAGAGCGTTGTTTTGCTCCTTTTATTCAAATAAACTTGCACTTTTTATTTTATGAAAATGATAATAATCAATGGTTTTTATATGATCCTATTCGCAAAGTATTTTACATATGCCATCACAGAACCCATCACTCAATGAGCTTGAGGGTATTAAGAGAGGTTTCTTTAAATACGAGATATTAATAAATCTAAAATTTTAAATAGATCAAGCCAATAGAACACAATAAAATTTAAATAAGATCACCATACCACTTTATACAATTTTAATCCACTTTTTTGAATTTTGCCCTATGATTGAATATCGGTCGATTCAGCAAATATTTTTTCTTTTTATTTAAACAAACTATTGTGAGCAAAAGCGCTTATTCATAGCCTTTATTTTTATGAAGCGATAATTTAATGCTTCTTTTCAAACGAGCATCATAACTATATTCCCCTACCCTCATATTGCATCTATTCTTGCATTTAAATAACCCATTAAGAGGATGATGTACTCTTTCTTAAATACTCCCTATCACACTCTTCTCATAACATACAAATAAATGATCTTTATCAAGATGAGAGAACTCTATTCAATAGCGCTCATGGTAAATGATTATGAATAAAATTAAAACTTTAGCAAATAAAAATTTTTTATTTTATGAAAAGAAAGATCATTGAAAAAACTTATTTTTAAGATTCTTAAGTATAGATTTCATTCACTTAAAAAATTAAAGAGTTATCATTTCTTTTTGGAACGTGTCGCAAAAGGATTATCAGAGGCTCGTAATGATATGCGAACGGGTATACCAGACATATCAAATGTTTCACGTAACCCATTGACAAGATAGCGCAAATACGACTGGGGCATACTTTTGGGGCGCGAGCAAGAAATCATAAATCCAGGAGGACGTGTCTTAACCTGTGTGATGTATTTAACCTTAAGTCGACGTCCAGAAACCGCAGGAGGTGGATGATGAGCCACAACAGTTCCAAGCCATTGGTTCAATTTAGCCGTCGAAATGCGACGATTCCATACACGGTGCATCATCATGACATTTTCCATCAGTTTATCGATCCCTTGACCATATTGTCCTGATAAAGGAACGGCTCTCAAACCACGAACTTGAGGAAGAAATCGCGCACATTTTTCATGCAAATCAATCAATGTGGTCTGACTATTTTCAATAAGGTCCCACTTATTGAAAGCAATAACTGGAACACGCCCTTCACGAATCACAAGATCAGCAATTTGTAAATCCTGCTTTTCAAAAGGTATCGTTGCATCAAAAACAATGACCACCACTTCTGCAAAACGAATAGCACGCAAAGTATCTGCAACAGATAATTTTTCTAATTTTTCCTGAATTTTCGATTTTCGACGTAAACCTGCAGTATCAAAAAGTTTAATATGGCGACCACGCCATTCCCAATCTACAGAAATAGAATCACGCGTAAGTCCTGCTTCTGGTCCTGTTAACAAGCGCTCTTGTTTCAACATACTATTGATAAGAGTGGATTTTCCTGTATTTGGACGCCCCGCAATTGCAATCCTAATGGGCTTACTTTCATCGTAAATAAGCTCCTCTTCTTCCAAATCGTTTACATCATCACCAACAGATGCAGGCTGTATCGTAATATCTTCTTCTTTGTTGTTGCCAAAAGCATGCTCTGACCCCACAGCATCTATAATTGCATCACGCAGATCACTAAGTCCCAAACCATGTTCAGCCGATATTGGGCACGGCTCCCCCAAACCTAATGACCACGCCTCATACTCTCCTCCTGTTGCCGCTCTTGACTCAGACTTATTGGCAACAAGCACAATTGGCTTTCCTGATTTGCGAACCAATGAAGCAAAATTTAAATCACTTGGTGTTATCCCGCTCTTTGCATCAAATACAAATAAAATAAGATCCGCTTCATCAATCGCAGCTTTTGTATGAGAACGCATTCGCCCCTCAAGTGTATGATCACCTGCTTCTTCCAGCCCAGCTGTATCAATCACATCAAAACGTAGATCTTGAAGTTTTGCCGCATGAATACGTCGATCACGTGTTACACCAGGCTTATCATCAACCAAAGCCAATTTTTGCCCAACCAAACGATTAAATAGTGTTGACTTCCCAACATTAGGACGACCAACGATAGCAATGGTAAGGCTCATCGATTTATTCCTTATTTGCCTTGCCCTCAGCTTGTATCAGCTCAAGCATTATTCGAGCCCGATCTGTTATTTTTGAACCCGAAGCACCTTTTTCAGAAATTTTCTTAAAATAATAAACCGCCTCATCCATTTTATCCGCCTTATAAGCAGCTAAACCTAAAGCCTCTCTTGCAGACATATGCATAGGATCGGTATCACTTGTCATATCTTTGATACGCTTTTCAACATCAGCTAACGTCCCTGTATCAACTAGGATATAAGCCGCCCGAATTTTTGCAACTTTCTGCAAAATCTCTGGTGCTTTCTCATCCGCTGCAACAGAATCAAAGATCTCCACTGACTTAATAATGTCACCCTTCTCCATGAGTAAAGAAGCCTCACGTAAACGAGCAAGAAAAGGATACCCTCCAAAATGAGAGGTTTTAACAGTTTCTAATTGCTTTATCGCTTTATCAAAATGACGTGTATCCGCAAAATCAAGACTTTTTACAAATGCATCACCAATATAACCGGCTTTCTTTATTTGCTGATAATGGTAAATTTGATAAGCAACTATCATGAGTATAAAAAGAATAGCTGCTCCAATAATTGAAAAACCATACCGTCTCCAAAAAGCAAGCGCCTTTTCCTGACGAAATTCTGCATTCACTTCAGCAATAAAACTATCATACGACATATATCATACCTTGAAAAAAGTTACTTTATCTGTGCTTTTACGCATAAATGGACCAAGATGGTAGTCCTAATTAACTAAAAATATTTAAATTGCTCGTTTATTTATTTTAAATCAACATGTAGCCAAATAAATCGGATTTTTGCAACAGTCTTAATCGAAAATGATGTAAACGCCCTGTTTGTTCACATTACAGCTTTTACATATATTGTCTTGAGTCTTATAAAAAATTCACTGTTTTAATATTTATCATGATTGCCTATCATCTCAAGCGGATTTTCTCCACATTATATAGAGAGATAATCTTTTAAAGTCTTCAACGCAATCGTTGATAGTATTGGATTATAGAATTATAATAGAAAAGACAATTCTTTTAAAAACTTGAACAAAAAATAAATTTCCACGAATACCTACTAAAACCAAATAGATAAATCTTATCTGTATCAAAAATACCGAAGTGCCATAATAAAGTGTGGTATAATTTCAAATCTTCAGTTAAAGCTCTTTATACAAAATGTATCCCTTCAACTTATCTTCATACGATTAACAACCTTTTGTAATTGATCCTTAAAGTTTCTAAAAATATCCTATTGTAAGGGCCAAACCCACATAAGCATTGGAACAGCAATAATAACGATCAACACCGCCAATGGAGCACCCAAACGTGGATAATCACTAAAACGATATCCTCCTGGTGCCATCACGAGCATATTACTTTGATGTCCAATAGGTGTAAGAAACTCACAGCCTGCACCAATTGCAACAGCCATCAAAAAAGCTTCAGGCTTATAATGAAGGGAATGAGCAAAACTTGACGCAATTGGTGCTACCATCATCACTGTTGCTGCATTATTCAAAAATGGCGTGACCAACATAGCTGTCACCAACATAAGTGCTAAGGCACCAGATGGCGGAAAAAATATTGCCAATTGGCTCAGCCATTGACCAATGAGATCTGTACATCCTGTTTTCTCTAACGCTTCACTCACTGGAATAAGAGCCGCTAATAGTACCAATATTGGGCCATCTAATGCCTGATACAGATCACGCGCAGGCAAAACGCGAAAGATAACCATTGCAGCAGCAGCAGAAAAGAAAGAAAAAGCAACTGGAACAATATGAAAAGCTGTAAAAATAATGGCTATAAATAAAACAGCTAAAGAGATGAAACCATGTCGTAAATTTCCAAACACAATATTTCGTTTTGCTAGGGGCAAGCATTTCAATTCTCTTAATAAATTTGGAATAACTGCATCCTGTCCTTGCAAAACAATCACATCGCCAAGATGAAAAATAATATCATCGAGTCTTCCCCGCACCCTTTCATGTTGACGACTTAACGCAAGCAAATTTACATTATAGCGATCAAATAGAGAAAACTCTTTCGCACTAATACCAATAAGAGGTGAATTATGGGTAATGACTGCTTCAATAATATCAATGTCACTGTCCTTATCACCTGCAGCGATAGTTCGCCCTTTAGAAAACTCTAAACGAGCAGAGTTCATCACGCTATCTAACCCTGTATGCGACCCTTCCAGCAAAATAATATCATTTTCAGACAAAACAAAATCTGGTAATGGCGAAATAGATACTTTGTTTCGGATGATTTGAATCACCATAACGTCACCACTTGATGGCTTAACCAAATCAACAATATTTTTCCCTATAATCGGTGAATTTATTGGAATATGCACTTCTGCAACATAATTACGAATATCAATGGCATCATCAAATGATGCACCTGAACGCACACGCACAGGCAAAAGCCAATAAAAACAGACCAAATATACAACACCAGCCGTCGCAATAACCGCACCAACTGGTGTAAAATCAAACATAGTAAAAGGTGTTCCTGCTAAACGTTCTTGCATCGCTGAAATAACAACATTGGGAGATGTTCCTATCTGTGTCATAAGCCCCCCCAACAAAGAACCAAAGGCCATGGGCATCAAAAAGACAGAAGGAGAAACCTGAGAACGACGTGCAAACTGAAAAGCTATCGGAAGCATAATCGCCAAAGCACCAATGTTTTTAACAAACATTGATAATACGACAACAGAAAGAACTAAAAAAGCTAATTGAAGACGCACAGATTTCACGTCTGGCCATATCCGTTGAATAATAAATTCCATTATACCAGAGCGCGATACGGCCGTACTGACAACAAACACACTCCCCACGATAATAACAATATCATTACTAAAACCGCCAAAAGCTTCCTTCGGACTAACAAGACCAAGAGCACAAGCTATTAATAACGTACAAATAGCAACAAGATCATAACGAAATCGATCCCAAATAAAAACAACCATCATGAGACCAATGATCGAAAAAGCCATTATTTGATTTTCTGTCATAACACTCACCTCTCCCCATTAAATTATAATGTACAAAAACATATCTTTTATGTTTTAAATATTCCTATAAACAGCAGCAAGATAAAAGCAGACATCGGAATATTTTAGGATAATCTTAAAGTGATAAAAAATTATGATGCGCATAAACTTACCTCTCCTTATTATGCGTTCTTTTCTATAAAGTGCTAAACTCAAAGAAAATTGATAAAAGTTGATCAAGCTATATTGCAAAAAAGATGAGAATAACTCTAATATAGAGAGTAGATAATTGTTGAAACTGGTACACGCTATATTTAAACCTTTGTCGTTGCTTAAAAGAATTTATCTTCACTCTCAATTCAAAGAGTGATAAAAATGAAAGAAGAAAGAATGGTCAATCTTAATAGTGGGTATCAAAGTAACCTCAGATATTGGCTCACTTGTATTATTGGATTTGTTGCTATCTTGGCAATTATAATTGTTGGTGGATTTTATATCGCAAAACCCTATCTTGACAGTTTTGTAAAACAAGAAATAGCCCGTCGTGGTATAAAAGCCCTAACATCTGAAGTAAGCATTCTAGGTAGAGTCAATTTGAAGAATGTGACATTACCCGTCCCAGCTGGTACATCACTTAGAATTGGTGCCATTTCTGCCCGTCCTCCCCTTTCCTTTATTCCCGGAACTTTTACATTTTATAATGTTGATTTAAAGCATAATAATATTCATGTGCAAATTCCCCAAATTTCTCTTCGGAGTGTATCCTTAAAAGAAAAAGATAGAACGATAACATCACGGCTTTTACAATCAATGATGCGTATTGAGCTTTCCTCAATTATTGCTCCCAATATACAACTTTCTATAGAAAATAAAAATAACCGAATAGAAACGGTTGAAGTCAAGAATTTCCAGCTTTCTGATTTTAAAAATGGCCATATCCGTTCAGTTAGTATTAAAAATATGGATCTTAAAACAGTTGCAGTAAATGGTGCCAAACAGATGCAGCTTATGGCTAAAAGTGATACAATAAAAGCTCATGATATCGACATCAACTATGCCTATTCTATCATTTTTGGAAAAAACAACGCTCTTAACCAAGATAAAGCCGTTACTGGCCCCATTTCTCTGAATAATGTGAGTATCGATGTGTTTGAAGAAGCGGGAAAAAGTAGTTCTTTCTTCCTCGGACAGTTTAAAACATCTGGTTTAAAAATGAAGCCGCTTGAACAAACTCCTGAAAAATTAATCAAAGCTTATCTTAATGCAAGAAAAGAGAATAATAAAATCGCTGAAAAAATAGCACAAAATGGTCTTCTTCTAAACATACTGCTCGCCATTACCTCAGCGGATGCCAAAGTTGATAATGTCACCGTTGATATACCGCAGTTGAAAGCAACACTCGAATCACTCCAATTTAAACCAACCTTGTGGAAACAACCTATCCCCAAAAAGCTTTTTCTTTCTCTCAATAACCTTTCCGTTCTACCTAAAAAAATGAATGAAAAAGACTTAGAGTTCTTAAAAAATCTGAACTTTGAGCGCTTTGACATTTCAGGAAAAATTGATATTTCTTACGATGAAAAAAAACGTATGCTCCTTCTTGATGCAATGTCTTTCAATATGAAAGACGTTGGATCTGGTAACATATCGGCTAAGGTTATTGATGTTGATGAAAAGCTTTTTTCTGGTCAGCAAAATGTAATGATTGCTGCTTCTCAAGACTTTGGCATCAATGAAATTGATGTGCAATATAGGGATGCAGGTTTCATTGATAAGCTTTTTTCTTATCTTGCGCAAAATCTTAATGACAGCCAACATGATCTTAAAAAGGAACTCTATGACGATTTCTATCTAATGATGACGCAGACCCCAAAAATGCTGCTAAAAAATCATGACGAAGCAGAAAAAATTTCAAAATCCTTAGGGGAATTTGCTAAAAATCCACAAACATTGATTGTTAAAATTAAAGCAAAAGATAATAAAGGGCTCACAATGGTTGATCTCGAATCAGCTCTACAAAATGATCTATCCAAGGCTTTAAACAAAGTACATCTCACTATTAAAAATGAAGCATCACCTTAAACATTTTGTGCTTTAAATATGATGATCTTGTCTATAAATTAAGAACTTTATTCCTCTTTTTGCTTTTATATGATACAGAAGGTATCATATAAAGTCATTTACACAGAGAATATAGAATCCTAAAATTGTCGATGCTTGGAGTTGTTCATGTCTGATTTATCTTCAAATCGCCTGCCTAATCGCGCTTCTCGTGTCACCAATCAAGCGCTTTCTGCGATCGAGCGTTTTCTCCATATTGAAGCTCTTAGTGGTATTGTTCTTTTATTAGCTGCTGCTGCTGCACTTATTTTTGCCAATTCTAAATATGCTGCTTTCTATGAATCTTTTTGGCATACACCTCTTGGCTTTAATTTGGGTCATTTCACTCTTTCATGGGATTTACATTTCTGGGTTAATGATGCTCTTATGACTATTTTCTTTCTCGTCGCAGGAATGGAAATTCGACGCGAAATTCATGAAGGTGCTCTTGCCGATTTTAAACAGGCAATCTTACCAATTGTTGCCGCAATAGGAGGCGTTTGTGTTCCCGCAATTATTTACTTTATCTTCAACTTTAACGAGGGGCATATACGCGGTTGGGCTGTGCCAACAGCAACAGATATTGCCTTTGCTCTAGGTATTCTTGCTCTTCTTGGAAAAAAAATTCCTTCTAATCTTCATATTATTCTTCTATCATTAGCGATTATTGATGATATTATCGCTGTTCTTATTATTGCTTTTTTCTACTCAACAAACATTGATCCTAGCGGTTTAATGATTGCAGGAGCAGGTATTACTTTAGTGCTATTTTTTCAGTGGATCGGGCTTGCATCAGCATGGCTTTACATTTTACCTGGTGCAATCATTTGGTGGGGTTTAATGGTAACAGGTGTTCACCCATCACTTGCTGGTGTAATCTTAGGGATGATGACTCCCGTTCTTCCTACCCGTACTCTTGTAGCGCCACTCACCATGCTCAGTAACGCTATGCAAATTCTTCAAGAAAAAAATACAAAAACAGATCTGCATCATATTTCAACCGCATTGAAAAAAATGCGCAAAGGACAACGGGCCATGATTGCTCCAGTAACACGCGTTCAAAAAGCGTTGCATCCATGGGTTGCATACGGTATCATGCCAATCTTTGCCTTCGCAAATGCAGGAGTAAGTTTTGCAAACTTTGATCTTTCTTCTGACAAATCATTCTTGATTGTTTTGGGTGTTGTCATTGGTCTTTTCGTTGGTAAGCCTCTTGGTATTATCACAGCCAGTTATATAGCCGTAAAATCAGGGCTATGCCGCCTACCCCCTCATATGACATGGACAGGCGTTTTACTCATTGGTTTTTTAGCAGGAATTGGCTTTACAATGTCTATCTTTGTTTCAATGCTCGCTTTTAAAGATATTGTTCTGCTTGATGCTGCAAAAATTGGGGTCCTTTGTGGCTCTGGTTTATCTGCTCTTATCGGTCTGGGATATGGGTTTATTTATATTAAGCGCAATAAAGGAATTTCCCGTAGCTCCTGACGAGCTAATTGAAAATACATTTTTATGCAAAACTTTTAAAAAGTAATTTTGCTCATTTGTTGGATTCGGACAATATTTAATGTGAAATCCGTTGTCTCACCTCATCTTTACACTTATGAAGGAGAAAATTAACATCATCATACTATTTACTAACCTCTAATGTCGCAATACCTTTGACACTTAAGAAGATTCATAAGAAATATTTTTATTCCTTTCTTCAATAATCTTTTATTCATACACCAACTCCACTGGTGATATACACAGGAATGATTTTAATTGTTTCAATATAAAAGGCTTCGTGGTTTCAGAGAAGCTGCCTTTCGTCGGAAAAATTATTCACTATAAATAAAAATTTAATTGTTATAAATCAATATCTTATGTTCAATTATAAGAAACAGATAAGAATAAACAAAATTCCGTAATCAGTTAAGTAATTCCATGGCTTATTTTTCCCAATAAACCACCCTTCTCGTTACTGATTTTATTGCTGGTATTTTAAACAACTTTAATTTTTATCTTCTTAAAAGGCACATTATTTTTGGTAAAAATATTTCTTTAAAACAAGCGCGTAAATTGGCAATATAATAGCGTTTTTGTTTTACGTGAAAGGCATATACGATTTATTTAACGTAATAAACAAAAACGTGAACCAATATGTAATATCCATTATTTAAAAGATATTTCTGTCAATACCTTTGAAAGTTGTAAAGCAGAATTAAAAGGAAATTGTAAAATGGAAACTGGTTTTCACTTTTATGGCTTTATATTCTCCCCCAATTAGCTTTTATCTCCATTTCAGAGATTCCCCCAACAAGTATACGCAACATCCTTGTTCCTATCTGGCATACAAAAACAGGAGTTGCTCGTAGTCCCCTTATTCGTCTCAATATATATCGTCCAACATGCATCTACGCTGACATTAGATATTGATACAGGTAACAAAAAACAAAAGATTTATTTGGAATAACAACGTCATAAAATCACTACTCGATTGACAATGGAGTGGAAAAATATCCTCGTTTTTTATCATAAACACATCGCTTGTCTCACTCCATGAAAGAATTAAACTTGAAGCATGCTTCCATAGGGAGCACTCTCGTTTACGTAATTAACTCGCGGGAAAAAATTAGTCATTTAGACTATTCTAAAACATACGATCAGGAGAAAAATAGAGCGTATATACCGCTGCTCTCCCCTTTTCCCGCTCTTAGTTGATATTTATTTTCTTTTTGTTTACGGAGTTAGCTCTATATTTCTTGATACCATAAAATACTCTTTACAGATAATTTAAAAAACAATATTTCCGAGACTTTCGAATTATACAACGCTACATTAAATATAATAAGAGTAAAATAATATTTATAAAAATATCTTTATTGGGAATAAACGTATTAATTACTGCACTTTGATAACATATCTTATATTCACTTCAAATGGATATCCCCATTCGAATGCATTATGCTATTAAAAAGTAATTACAAAACAAGAGAATACGTTTCGCATTCATATACTGAATAAAAACAAATTGTGGGAAAAATATGTAAACATGATAAGAAACTAGCACGATATACGGCATAAATGAAAGAATGTATTTCATGCGTAATTGGCAGTATGACAAAGAAAATACTTGTAATAGAGTAGTTAAGAGAAGAAAGTTAACCTAAAGAATATACGGAGGTATCGAAAACTCTAAAAATCTTAATCATAATTCAAAAAAAGACAAATAGACATAAGAAAAAATTTAAGTAATGAAAGCAACACGCTATAACATTATCATTTAATTTTGATCTATCGTTACATGATTTTATGAAAAGTGCTTCTGAAGAGCTCTATAAGCCACAAACGCATAAGATATAGTAATTTTATAACTTATAGCGCAACATAAATATTGTCTATAGAGATATATTTTTTATTGCCTCATAATACAGAAAAAATTAAATTTACAAGATATATATAAAGCCATAAACAACCATTTGAGACAAGCTAAATATCTCTAGAAAATACATCTTCAATTCTATTTTTAGTAATGCCGTCACTAATCCAATAAGCTCAAATTTCTCTAAGATTTATAACATTAAATCTGTATTCACGAGGCTGTCCCTCATGCAACATGCATCCTTTGAATAAACGCAGTGCATTATTCCTTCTTCTATTAAAGCTTATTGTAAAGACTTCTCCATCCCTATCTATAGGCTCTAAAACGTTTATAAACGGCATATTTTATATCCATTCTTAAACAGTTTTATCCAAACATCTTTCTCTTGTAATGTATAAGCAACCATTTTTAAATTCATCATGAACAAGTTTAAAATAAGAGAGTTTTGCTGTATTAAATATTCTATTTAAGTTAAAAATATAAATTATCCTTAACAAAAATTATTAATATATATTAAAGCTTTATGTTATTGAAACTAAAAAATGCTTATCCCTTATCAAGTGCATAAACAGCATGTAATGTTCTAACCGCAAGTTCAGTGTAAGCACTATCAATCAAAATAGAAATTTTAATTTCTGAGGTCGTAATTGCTTGAATGTTAATACCCTTTTCAGCCAAAGCCTTAAATGCTGTAGCGGCAACACCTGCATGGCTACGCATTCCAATACCAATCACAGATACCTTGGCAAGATCACTTTCAAATTGGAGAACATCAAATCCAATTTCTTTGCGATTCTTCTCAAGAAGTGCAACAGCTTTTTCTACATCTGATGATGGTACAGTAAAAGTCATATCCGTTTTTGAGCCATCTTCAGAAATATTTTGCACAATCATATCAACATTAATGCGCTCTTCAGCCAAGGGACCAAAAATTGCTGCCGAAATCCCTGGACGATCGGCAAGCCGACGAAGGGAAATTTGCGCTTCATCCTTAGCAAAAGCAATACCAGTAACATTTTGTTGTTCCACGATTTCATCCTCATCGCAAATAAGTGTTCCAGAAGAACTCTTTGGATCCTCCATGCCTAACGCATCAGGATCCTCAAAACTTGAACGCACAAAGGTACGAACCTTATGAACCATTGCCAATTCAACAGAACGAACCTGTAAAACCTTTGCACCAAGAGAAGCCATTTCCAGCATTTCTTCAAAAGCTACTTTCGGTAAACGACGCGCTTTCGGTTCTATACGTGGATCCGTTGTATAAACACCATCTACATCCGTATAAATATCACAGCGATCAGCTTGTACAGCCGCGGCTATAGCAACAGCACTTGTATCTGATCCCCCACGCCCTAAGGTAGAAATCCGGTTATCTGGAGCTAACCCTTGAAAACCAGCAATAACAGCAACCTGACCTTCCTGAAAACACTCGATTAAAAAAGATCCATCAATATCAGTAATACGTGCACGTCCATGCGCATTGTCTGTATGAATGGGAATTTGCCAACCAAGCCATGAACGTGCATTCACACCCATTTCTTGAAGTGTCAAAGCCAACAAACCTGAAGTAACCTGTTCACCAGAAGCAACCACAACATCATATTCACGAGCATCTCTATGCTTGGAGGAAGCATCACACGTCCACTGAACAAGCTCATTGGTTTTACCAGCCATCGCAGATACGACAACTGCAACCTCATTGCCTGCATCAATCTCTCTTTTGACATGCCGTGCAACATTATGAATACATTCAATATTTGCTACAGATGTTCCACCGAATTTCATGACAATGCGCGCCATTAATAACACTCTTACCTTTACATCTCTTATCTCAAACGGTAATGAGAATTAGATGCTGTATCAACTAACCATTTTCTCGACATAGCGAATATCTATCATTTGTGCAAGTTTCATTATGATTATATTAATTTCTCTTGACTTTGTATAAAATCTACTGGACTTGATCATTAAAAATAAAAGGCAGGCAACATGATAGATGAAACACAAACAACTATTGATCAAAGTGAAATTGATCATTTTTCACGTATTGCTACAGAATGGTGGAATCCACAAGGAAAATTTCGACCTCTTCACCAATTTAACCCAACACGCCTTGCTTACATCAGAGAAAAAATCTGTTTAGAGTTTAATCGCGACCCTTTTTCGCTTACGCCCTTTGACAATTTGAAAATTCTTGATATTGGCTGTGGAGGAGGCTTGTTATCTGAACCAATGGCACGTCTTGGCGCTATGGTCGTAGGCGTTGATGCTGCACAAACAAATATTGAAGTCGCAAAAACCCATGCAGCTCAAAATGACCTTTCCATTGACTACCGCACGACGACAGCAGAAGTACTTGCCAATGAAGGAGAAAAGTTTGATATTATCCTTAATATGGAAGTTGTTGAACATGTCGCTGATGTTAATCTCTTCATAGCAGCTACAGCAAAAATGTTGAAACCACAAGGGTTAATGTTTGTCTCAACACTCAACCGCACGTGGAAATCATGGGGGCTTGCTATTGTAGGTGCTGAATATATTCTACGTTGGCTTCCTAAAGGAACACATGATTATAAAAAATTCCTAAAACCTCTAGAACTTAAAAATTTCTTATCAAAAAACGCTCTGACTGTCATTGATGAGATAGGTATTACTTATAACCCATTAAATGACAGCTGGAATCGCTCAAAAGACATGAGCGTTAACTATCTCCTTCTCGCAAAACGGTCTTAAGGATATGTAATTTACAAATATTATACGCCTTGTAATAAAGAATTGAGCTTTCCCTCAGCCTCTAAAGCATAAAGATCATCACAACCGCCAACGTGATAATCACCTATAAAAATTTGTGGAAATGTATTACGTCCATTTGCACGCTGTACCATTTCTTGGCGAAGGGATGTGGAAGCATCAATATCTGTATACTTTACGCCTTTTTTATCAAGCAAATCACGTGCTTTTGTGCAATAAGGACAGTTAGGGCGTGTATAAATTATTATCTCTTTCATAGTATTATCCTCCAATATTTTTAAATAATATTCACTTTAAAGCCCTCTTACGAGGAGGGAAAAATAGAATCTTCTTTGAGAACACGCGAAAATGTTAGCACATCAACCTGTCGTGCACCTGCATATTTTAATGCAGCAGCTGCTGCTGTAACTGTTGCACCCGTTGTAAATACATCATCAATCAGCAAAACAGAACATCCTTTGAGATATTTTTTAACCTTATGCGAAACCTTAAAAGCATTTTTTACGTTAAGTTTTCTTTCTCTTGAAGAAAGACTAACCTGCGGACGGGTATGCCGACAACGAACAAGCCAACTTGGTTTTAAAAGCTTTTTTTGTGATGCTGCAATATAACGTGCAAGCTCAGCAGATTGATTATAACGCCTCTCCCAAAAACGACGAAAATGCAATGGAATGGGAATAATAACATCACAATCATCAATAAGCTCGCGTCCAGAAAACATCATCCAATTGGCCATAAATGATGCCAATTCTATATGATCACCATATTTTAAGCGCGTTACTAAAGTTCGTGCAAGCCCTTTATGAACAATAGCTGAGCGAACACGTGAAAAAGGAGGGGAATTACGAAGTGCTTCACCACTAAGAAAACCATCCCCCATATCACAAACAAAAGGAGTCCCCATAACAGGACAATAAGGTTTTGTGATAAATTGAAGGTCTTTCCAACATTCGGAGCAAATCGTACCATAGGTAGAAACATTTTGCTTACATCCAGGACAAATTGGTGGATAAAGCACAGTTTTCAAGCGTTCAATGAACTTACTTAGTATATCCCCACTACTTAACGCCGCTTCTCGAAAATACAACATTATAAATTTAGGCTTTTACAAGTTTCCCTCAGAACAAAAGTTCCTTTGTATTTCCTCAATTTATAATTTTAATTCCTTTAAAAACTCTTACCTTCTATAAATTTATTTTTCTTTTATATTATAAACTTGACAGAGCTTGCACAAATAATGAACCTTTTCAAAATATATTCTTCCATAGATCGAAAGTGTTCCACAATATGTCGCATCCTTTAATTTTTGATCATAACCGCATTGAACAATTCCGAAAACGTGCCTTTCAAAAAGCAAAAAAAGGATACGACTTTTTACTCTCTCACATGGCAGAAGATCTCTATAAACGTCTTAGCACTGTTGATCGCCTCTTTACATTAGCTCTCGATTTACACAGCCATACAGACCTTGCTGCGCAAGCTTTAATGAAATCTGGAAAAGTTTGTTCTATAGAACGTATTGAGACCGATACGCTTTACCAAAGCCATGATAAAAAATTTCATTTACGTCATCGAGAATTTCTTGATTTACCTCAAAGTTACTGTGACCTTATTATTTCACTTCTTTCATTACAATTGACCAATGATACCCCTGGTGTTCTAAGCCAGATAAAAAATACCCTTAAACCAGATGGCTTATTTCTTGCTGTTATGGCAGGAGCTGGTACATTAAGAGAATTGCGGGAAAGCCTGCTGCAAGCTGAAAGTGAAATTTATGGTGGAGCAAGCCCTAGAATCTATCCTTTTGCCGACATTCGTGATGCAGGCGCTCTTTTACAGCGTGTGGGCTTTGCTCTGCCTGTAGCAGACGTTGAAGATATCACAATACGTTATAATACAATGTTTGACCTTATGCACGATCTTAAAGCTATGGGAATGCAAAATGCACTCATCAATCGTTCACGACGCCCTGTATCTAAACGTTTTTTTCTCCGCGCAGCTGAAATCTATGCACAACGATTTAGTGATCCTGATGGACGTATTCGTGCACATTTTTCTTTCATCTGGCTCTCTGGTTGGGCTCCTCATCCCCATCAACAAAAACCCCTACAACCTGGTTCAGCGCAAATATCTCTTACAGATGTTTTACAGCCCAAAAAAATATAATCTAAAATTATTTTTTAAAAATACTTTTATCTGTTGTCCGTAATATTTGACTGGTAACCGTTCCAGCTATCATTGAATCGCTCACGTTTAGAGCAGTACGTCCCATATCAATTAGCGGTTCGATAGAGATAAGTACAGCAACCAAAGTAACAGGAAGCCCCATAATTGGTAACACAATCAATGCAGCGAAAATAGCGCCTCCCCCCACACCAGCAACACCAATAGAACTCAACGTCACGACCCCAATAAGCGTAGCAATCCAAGTAGGATCAAGAGGATTAATACCCATAGACGGTGCAATCATGGTCGCAAGCATCGCTGGATAAAGACCAGCACAACCATTTTGTCCAATTGTTGCCCCAAAAGAAGCTGCAAAACTCGCAATGGGTTGTGGTACACCTATCCACTGTGTTTGCGCTTCAATATTTAAAGGAATACTTGCAGCACTTGAACGACTGCTAAAAGCAAATGTTAAAACCGGTAAAACCTTTTTGAAAAAACGAAAGGGATTAACCCCAGAAATACCAAGCAATACACCATGAATTCCAAAAATTAAAATAATACCGACATAAGATGCAATGATAAAAACCAGTAAATTTAAAATATCTGCAATACGCGATGTTCCTCCTACTTTCGTCATAAGTGCAAAAATACCATAAGGCGTCAAAGCAATCACAATACGGACTAACCGCATAATCCAAGCTTGTCCCACTTGAATAAATAAAAGCGCTTTTTCTCCTTTTTCTGGCTCATCTTTCTTTAAAAGAAGAACCGCTGCACCTAAAAATGACGCAAAAATAACAACACTGATAATTGACGTACGTTTGGCTCCACTCAACTCAGCAAATGGATTTTTAGGAATCATAGACAAAATCATCTTTGGTATATTCATATCTCCAAGTTTAGAAATATGACCTTCAAGAAGAGCAGAAACATTTTGCCCTTCATGCACCAAACCATCAGTTGTTAATCCAAAAAAATTAACCACAAGCACACCAACCAATGCTGAAAGAGCCGTTGTAAAAAGCAATATTGAAATTGTTATTATACTCATCTTTCCAACAGCATAAACAGAATGTAAATGAGCAACTGCTGAAACAATAGAGATAAAAACCAGTGGCATAACAATCATTTGCAACAATAAGATATAGCCCTCACCAACAATGTTAAACCATTCAACGGATTTCAATAAAGTGCTTTCACCCTCTCCATAAACAAACTGCAAAACACTTCCAAAAATCAAGCCAAGGATAAGCCCTAGCATAACACGTAGTGAAAGACTCCATTGCATTCTCTTACTTTGAGAAACCAACAATAAAAAAATAACAAATAGAAATAAATTGACGAAAAAATTAAATGTCATTGTCTATGCTCACTTACTATTGTTATGATTGACGTCAATAATCTGCATAATTCAAAATCAATGCATGATATTTAAAATTAACATAAAGCTTACCAGGATTTTACAAAATCATTATTTTTTTAATTTATCGATTAAAAGAGAACTTTTTATCTACTAATAACTGTTTAAATAAAATAAATAAAATTATTTTCCTATTCTTTAAATTTACGCTCTCATAAAATAGTTAAAAAAGAGAAATATAAACAACATTCATTGCGTCTTAATACTGAATAATTCCAGCATATCTTATCCTATCAATATCCTTACCTCTCTCTTTTTCTATTTGAACTGAAGCGAGCTTTCCAAGAAAGGATGAATTAACAATCGAACATTCATGACTTTTCTAGAAAATACACCAACAAGCTACTTTTGCTAATTTTATGGACTGTACTCTCAACAGCTTTGACCAGCATTTCAAATATAATTATTTTATTGAAAAGACCTTTCATACATTCTTTCTTTGCTCTCAATGAAAGCTTTTTTATTTTTCGAAATTCTTTTTATAGTCATAAAAAAGACTTTGAACGCCACAATACCTATTGAATGACAAAATATTGATTTATAAAAATAATTTACTGTTTTGCATATTAAATGAGAGTCCCGAATAACGTAAGATTCTCTTATTTCAAACCTGTTTATCTTGAATCAATCAAAATCACTTGCTTGCACGTCACAAGCAGGGCTGGCGTGTAAATAAAAAATGTATAAGAAAGGAGTAGAAATACTTCTTATGAAACGTCTTAATTCAAGAGCTATCACAACATTGGAGGGCGGAGCTTGGGCAGAAAATATAAATAATATGATGGCTTTTTATAATAGTGCAGTAAAATGTTTTAATGATACCTATCTATATGCTGATCGAACAACACGTGCACGTACCGTAGATAATTTTATCACTTTAGATGTAAAAAAGATAAGTTGTAGTTATAATGTTAAGCAAGAACTAATCAGAGGAAGGGTTTTTGAATTTGAAGAGATATGTCTCACGCAAAGTTCGTATCGTCCTTTTACACGACTATGACTTTATTATAATCGTATCTTAAATGACGGAGTTGATCAGATACCACATGTATTCCCTATGGGGCAAGCAGTAGAAAATAGAGTCATAGAAATTACAAGCATAGGAGCACGAAGCTGTTTTTCTGTGTTGATAGCTAAGAATTTACCTAATCTAGATGCAATAGATACAGGCCAATGCTTTCCACAGTATTTTTATAAAAATGTTGAATCTTCTATAACTGATCATGATGAGAAACAATCCCATTTGTTTACAAATTCAATAAAGGAAAGAAAAACATCTGGTTTACAGAGGCGTGATGCCATCACTGATAAAGGATTAACGCATTTTAAGCTGCTTATCCTAGTGAGACCATAACTAAAGATGATCTATTCTATTAAGCTTACGGATTATTGCATTCAAAAGATTACCGTACTCGCTATGCTCATAATTTATGCAAAGAATTGCCTCGTATCCCCTGTGTAAAAAGCGCTGAAGATTTCAGGATATTGTGGACAACAGAGTGTGAGTTTGATCACTTGCACATAAATTATGAAAGTGTGGAGCCTTATCTTGTGACCTTTAAAAAGGATAAATCTACTGTTATTTACAACAGCAATATCATCATGAAAAACATCCCTCTTGAAGCTTATGAGTATATCGTTAATGGCAACCCCACTCTTGAATGGGTTATGGAGCGTCAATGTGTAAAGATAGATAAAAAGAGTGGCATCGTTAATGATGCCAATCGCTATGCTATTGGAACCATTGGTAACCCTGCTTATCCATTAGAGTTGTTTCAAAGGATCATACTATAAGTTTAGAAACAATGAAAATTGTTAAAAAACTACCAAAATTAGAAGTGTGAGAAACCGAATAGACTTATGAGGTTAACACACCTCATAAAGATCTCTTGTGTATTGCTTTAAAACGGCAGTCTATAACTTTAACCATCTTATTAAGTTTATTACCTACAATCTTAAAAGGATAGTTTATATGTGTTATTCTAAAGACAAGGCTTTGCACTTTTAGACACTGTTATTTGGATTGCTTTTAAAAGATTATATCATAATCTAAAATGATAGCTTTATTGTTTTCAAAAGCTCTGTTGAAAAAGAGCTATATGTATTCATTTTACTTATAGATTTTGAAGGTGTCTAAAATCCTCAAAATCTTCAAGAACCTCAAAACTAATAACCATAATGGTCTTAATAGCATTTTTTATGACTAGAACCTATCTTTTGAAATGGCTTTAAAGGATCACATGCTTATCATAAGATATATTTAATCACTCACTAAAATGATCTATTTTGTCGGTTCAATTTACTGACAGAAAAACGACAAAAGTCTATTAAAAGGGAGTTTTCTGACCTCTATAATTATCAGTCTCTCTTTAGATGTCTTTATAACAGGCAATAAAGCGCATTATCATCTTTATTATTTATGTTATGAAAATGAAAAATGATGCCACGACTATAAAAAATATAATAGCTATAGAGCATACGTGAAAAAACAGGTTTTCATAATCACAATGCAAATGAACGCGTTGGTTACAAAGAGCGCAGTGCCTATTAAAGTTGTTCAAATTAGAAACCCTTATCAACAAAATCCACAAAAATCATTAAAAACATTTAGTAAAAAACTGATACGTTATAAAGCTAAAAATACACATGATGATAGCGTTTACAAATATTATTAATGTTGTATATAAGAAAATAACGCATTCATTTAATGAATACCATAATATAGATTTAAAATATACAATAAAAAATAATAAATTAATAATTATATAAATAATATTTAATACACAATATATTTAAAATATAAAAATTTTATTGATAATAAATATGTATTGCATCATATAAATAATATATATATTAGCGGATATGTTACGAAAAAGCATTTTCCATACCTTTAAAATACTGACTGTCTTTTATGTTTTTGTTAGTATATGAGTACTTTGTCGGGTGTAGCTATGCCATACAATACCCTTTTATGGGAAATGCAACGCCACTCGTAATCTACATATCATTCAATATAATTTGAAACACAATACCAACAAAAATATCACATATACCATTGATATAACCAAATTAAATGATATCAACCGTCGTAATAGCCCCGTATTCAATACCGGCCTATTTATCGAAGATAAGCAGTTAAATCACTCATGAAACGTACCGTAACATTTATTGTTTTATCTTCTCTATTGATCGTTTTGTTTGCTGTATTAATATCACTTGGATATACTAAAGTGAATGATCCCCTGTAATTTTCCTATCTGTTTTAAAAATACATCTATTGCCTTCATGATGACTGTATAACTATATCGTATAATGGTACAAAAGGTATAAGAAGCCTCAGGGGATCTGGCTACTAAAAAACGGAAGAAGAAAAATTTAAAAGCGCACTAGATATGTTTAGCTAACAAAAAAGTTTTCGTTGCCCGTCTCTGCAAAAACTGAAATTTTTTATTTTTATTCCATACTTTACTCTTGTAACAAAAGAATAACACATATTGCTATAATATAATCAAATACATGGAGTGAGAATAATAAGACATAAAGAAATATTCATATTAGCAACATAATTTCAAGAAATTATCCATTAAAAATGATTTTTGGTATATTTCCTCCTTTAAACGCAAATTATATTTTTTTATCCCTTTTAAAAGTGAAAAATATTATTTTCAAACCTATTCATAAGTGGGATGAGCCACGTGAATAAAAATGTTTGATAATAAGCTTAAGTATATCTTTTATGAGCTATCTTTAGCACAAAAGTACAACATTAAGATTACGGAAATATCGTGATATTATTGGGTATAAAAATCACACTGCCCAAGAGATTTTTGTATTGTACCCTTTATGAGAAATGTTAAAAGAAAGGCAGGATATGCTCTCTAGAGCAAATGAGTGAATGAGCCACCACGGTGATATGCATTTTTTAAAAAGTAGGAAGCCTCTTTTCTTCAAATTTAATAGGCACATTCTAAAAATAAAGGTTCTACAGATTCATTCCAAATAGAATAGTAGTGAGACAAAAATTTTTCAGCATCTGTTTGTCCCATTGCAACAACCTCTTCTAAAGGATTAAGAAAATTTGTTTCATCAAAACCATTCGTATCATACTGTTTGCGATTTTTTAAGCCTTTGCGGGCAATAGCAAGAGCTTGTCGTGCTAACTCTAAAAGAATAGTTTGACGAAAAGGAGTTCTTAACCCTTCTTTAGGAACGCGTTGGCGCACATCTAAAACTTCTTCAAAACACCAATCTTTTGTCAAAGCTTCTGCCTCATTAAGTGCTTCCCTATCATACAGAAGCCCGACCCAAAAAGCCGACAACGCACAAATGCGCTTCCAAGAACCGCAATCAGCTCCTCTCATTTCTAAAAATCTTTTTAAGCGGACTTCAGGAAATAACGTCGATAAGTGATTAATCCAATCTCCCATGTTTGGAATTGAATTTGCAACTTGTCCTTTTAATGCTCCATTCATAAACTGACGAAATGTTATATGTGTACAATCATAATAACGACCATCCCGCACAACAAAATACATTGGAACATCAAGAGCCCATTCAACATAATCAGCAAAACCAAAACGCTCAGAAAATATAAAGGGAAGAACGCCTGTCCTCTGATTATCCGTATTACGCCAAATTTCAGAACGCCACGACAAAAAGCCATTTGGGCGTCCTTCTGTAAAAGGTGAACTTGCAAATAATGCTGTTGCAATGGACTGTAATTTCATGGACACTTGCATTTTTCGCCGCATATCACTTTCAGATGAAAAATCAAGATTAACCTGAACTGTTGATGTGCGATACATCATATTAAGACCATTATATCCCACTTTAGGCATATAATCAGTCATAATCTGGTAACGTGATTTAGGCATTCGTGGCGTTTCAGCTAAAGTCCACTTTGGACTAGCTCCAAGACCTAGAAAACCTATACCCAATGGTTCTGCAATTTTTTTGAGAAGAGTTAAATGCTCCATCAACTCGTGATATGTATGGCCTACTGATTTTAATGGTGCACCAGATAATTCAAATTGTCCTCCAGGTTCCAAAGAAATGGCTCCCTGATTAACTGATCCTACGAGCCCAATAATATTCTCATCATCTAAAATAGGTTTCCATCCTAAGGCACTTTGCATCCTCTCTAAAAGCGCTCGGATTCCCCTCTCTCCTTCATATGGAACAGGGTGAAAACCATCTTTATAAAACGGAAATTTTTCATGTTCTGTACCAATACGCCAATCATCTTCTGCTTTATACCCCCCTTGGAAATAACTAACCAAGGAATCTAAGTTATAAATTTCACTTTCATCAGTTATATCAAGCGCCATAACTTATCGTATCCTATCATTGGTATCATCATCTTAAATGAATTGTTTAGAATGATTTTACAGATTTCTCAATCCATTGCCCAATCCCCCACGGTAGCATTAAGAAGAGCCAAAGCAGCAACAGCGGCAGTGTCAGCGCGTAAAATACGCGGACCTAATGATATTGGAACCACAAAAGGATGTTTTTTTAAAAAGCTCCGCTCTTCTTCACTAAAGCCACCTTCCGGTCCAATAAGAATACCAGGTGTTGTAACGTCACGCTTTTTAAAAGAAGGTAATGGATTATGCGATTTATGCTCTTCATCACAAAAGAATAAAGGCTGTGTCTCATCCCATCGTGCTAAAAGTTCTGCTAATGATAGAGCAGATACGCATTCAGGGAGAGATAAAATACCACACTGTTCAGAAGCTTCAATAACATTGGCTTCCATACGCGCCATATTGATACGCGTAACCTGCGTATGATGCGTTATAACAGGCTGCAAAACCGATACCCCCATTTCAACAGCTTTCTGCACCATATAATCCAACCGCGCGTTTTTGAGTGGAGCAAAACAATAGATAAGACTGGAATGCGTCGTTTGTAATCTTTCTTGATGGATAAGCTGAACCACAACAAATTTTTTCTTAACAATGATAAGTTTAGCAAGCCACTCACCATCCTGTCCATTAAAAAGTAAAATTTCTGCTCCTTCTTTCATACGCAAAACATGCACAAGATAAGAAGCTTGTGCCCCCTCTATCTTTATTTCTTCATTCAGAGCCAATGTCTGTCGTATAAATAATCTTTTAAGTTTATAATTTATGCGCATAAAAATTTTGCCAATGCTCACTATCGTCATCGAGAAAATAAAGAAAAATATATAGCAAAAAGAAAAAATTATATCTATAGAACTATAATATATTAAAGAATTATAGAGTTTTTTTAGCTTTATGAGATAATAATAGGAACTTATAGATCCTTAAGTGATTCTACTTTCATAAAAGTTTAAATAATGCACCATTCATCTTTGCATTCAGTCATTGATGCATCCGTGGAGGAAAAATATGTCTGCTAAAAAAGCTACAATTATTACGATTACAACCCTCTTAGCCTTTATTTTGATTACAGTGGGAATTGGTTCTGTTGGAGCAGATGGGAAGCATACAATTACCAAAGATGGCTATGGTATTTCTTCTGGGATTCAGTAAGCACTGGCCGACATCCCTCTTAAAAATTTAATGTTTTTTAGAAACTTTTCTAAGAACTTGCATCAATATTATGAATTTCTTGTATTTGAAAGATTCCATAAGAAGGATTTTTATTTCTCTCTTTAATCATTTATCTGTATCAACCACACTTATGACAGAGAGAACGATTTTTACTGCTTCATCACGAACGGATTTAAAATGAGAAAATCTTCCGATAGTGAGACCTCTGATTTAAATTTAAAAGACAATTTTAAGTTACAAAAAGATGGATTACCATTATAAGATAGAATGTTATATAGATAAAAAACAATTCTCAATCTGCGTCAATGTCTTTTGTAACCCAAAAGTTACCATGATTTTGTCCTTTAGAGCTTAGAGAAAATGTAAAAGGCCATGCAAGGCTATTAGCGAGACATTGGACATCTTTACATAAAGTTTCTGATCTATAATTTTTGCGTAGTTGTGCCTGTAATATCAATTCATTCTGCTTCCCTTGCGTAATAGCAGTTGCAACGGTTCCTTGAATGGATAAGCTCGAGTCTGCTGTACGCATTAATGACTCTGTCACCTTCATCATACCTTCTGAAAAGCTTGTCTGAATATCCCAGTGATCAAATGTTGTTGAAAAAGTATCATTAGTCATTAAAAGAAATTGTTGTTTATTTAAAAGTCTTGTTTGTAATTCGTTCAAATCATACCCTAAGAGCCGACCAGAAGACATCTTCAGTGTTAATTCACCCTGCATTTTTGTAAAAATTTCTCGCCAAGAATCAGCAAGTGTTCGTACCGTTGCAGTAAAATTCGTTTTGCTTTGTATAAATGGAATAAATCCCAAGGTTTCTAAAGTCTCCTGCATATCAATAGAAGCACCTGAAATATTTCCTCCTATACGCACTTTCTGTCCAGCTGGCGTAACTTCAATATTACTTTGCACGGATCCACCAAAAATATTCGCATGTCCAAGATCAAAAATACCATGCCCATTTCTTATTTGTATTGCAGCAGCTAAATTTGTGAGTGAAATATTTCCTATTTTAGCTTGTGGCGCAGAAAGTCGTATATCCACGCCAATACGATGAAAAATTGTCATATCAAAGAAGGAATTTTTCTTTTTACCTGAAAAAAACATTGAACCCAAGAGGCTAAGATCTAGGTTATCAAAGGCTAACGAACCCATAACATTTGGTACATAATCTTGAAAATCGAATTTTAAAGCTCCTCGCGCATTGGCTTTCCCCATCGTAAATGTAACATTGTTCATTTGAATATGCATTGGCTGCGCTAAAAAATGAGATTCCCATACAATGGGTATTTTTAATTTATATCCCCAAAACTGATTTCCACCAACCCAAGACAATGTCTGATTCCATCCCGGAGAACGCATCGATACTTTTCCGTCAAAAATATAATATTCAGATAACCGAGCCTTTCCTGTAAAAGTTATTCCCCCACGTACAGAATTGAGACTTGCCCTAATATGACTTTTTCCTCCTGCAAGAAGCAGCAATGCTTGAGAAGCATCAATTGATAACTTTGTAAATTCTCCGCGCCAACGCGCATCTGCACGTAACCGTACTTCCCGAGTCGATTCCGGCCAATCTAAAGTCGCATTTAATCCTGTTATTTTTTCTGCTAATCCTGAAAAACTATCGTGATACACAAGAACACCATTTTTAATGACAATCCGCCCAAAAGGTTGTTTTAAAAGGTGCTCTATTTCTGGATGTTCAGGATTATGTTTTAATATTTCACGCGTATTGCGTATTGCCAACCCTAATGCACCTTGTGAGCGAGAAAACCGATCAAAAAAATCTGCTATTGTTTTAACAGGCTTTTCCATAACAAATTGAGGACGCATAATCCGCGTCTCTGAAAAAGAAACATGTCCCCAAAGAAGATCGACGACAGAAAGATCAACTTCTATTGATTCAGCTTCCATTAATGGCCCAACATCATCCATTTTAGATGTTAAAGTAACACCAGAAAGAAATGCTTTAGGATAAGGAAAAAGATGTAACCGCGGTGGATCACGCAATTGCACATTGTAACCGGTCCATGCACTCAAATCCTGCGCTAAACGAATGCGAATCGCATCTGTAGAGATAAGATAAGGTAAAACGAGAATCCCCACTCCAAATAAAAAGATAATTGTAATAAAAATTCCGCTCAAAAATTTTATTATTCTGATGCGCACAATATCCCTCTATATTTATCCCCCTATAACAGATTAAAAACAAACTTAAATGATCAAAAAAAGTTTTTATAACCCTATAATTCACTATATCCACTTTGTATCTTAATTATTTTTGTTCTTTATCCAAAATTTATTCAAACAGCAATGTTGCTGCTTCTTTATAAAGCAATTATTTAAAAATCTTCAAAACTATAAATCCACAACATTATAAAACCATTCTTACTGTTCTCATATGAATATTGCTATAAAACTCTATCGTATTATTAGAAAATGCTTTACAAAAAAACAAACAGCCTTACCGAAAGGATCTCTGAATGAATAATATTATCGATGGAAAAAAACTTGCTGAAGAGATTATTGCGAAAGTTAAGGCCGAAACAACAAAGCTCCGCCATCACTATAATATACAACCTAGTATCGCTGTTATTATTGTTGGAGATGATCCCGCAAGTCAAGTATATGTCACCTCAAAAAATAAAAAAGCCGAAGAATGTGGGTTTCTTTCAATCAAACATGTCATTTCCAAAGAAACACAAGAACAAGAACTCCTTCAACTTATTGCAACATTAAATTCTGATCCAAAAATTCATGGTATTTTGGTACAGCTGCCTCTCCCTGCTCATATGAATACAAATCGCATAACACAAGCCGTTGCTTTCCAAAAAGATGTTGATGGTTTTCATTATATTAATGTAGGAAAACTCGCGGCAAATGCACTTGAAGATGCGATTATTCCCTGCACACCAGCTGGTGCCATGATGATGATCGAACAACACTGTGGGCAAGATTTATCTGGACTTGATGCTGTCGTTGTTGGACGCTCTAATATTGTTGGAAAACCTATGGCTGCCCTTTTAACAGCAGCCAATGCCACTGTGACAATTGCCCATAGTCGTACCCGTGACCTTGATGATGTTTGTCGAAGCGCTGATATTTTAGTCGCAGCTGTAGGCCGCCCACAAATGATTAAAAAAGACTGGATCAAAAATGGTGCAATTGTTATTGATGTCGGTATTAACCGCGTTGCTGCACCAGAAAAAGGTGTAGGGAAAACACGTCTTGTTGGTGATGTCGATTTTGAAAACGTAAAAGAAAAAGCTGCCGCGATCACCCCTGTTCCAGGAGGCGTTGGACCAATGACAATTGCCATGCTTATGGTTAATACACTCAAAGCCGCCGCGCGATCACACAATCTGCCTATGCCAAAATTCTAAGAATTATAACAATTCCTTGTATATGGTTTTATTGTACATGATTAAGCTTGTTTATTTTTGCATTTTTCATGTCATAAAAACAGATGCTCCTTGATCTGCACGATTAACGGATTGACGAAAAACATGAAAAAGTTCGCGTCCAAAACCGTGTTCGTTTTTTGAAAGATCAGGAGGTATGATTTTTCGTACGTTAAATTTTGCTAAATCCTCCAAAAGAGTTAATTTACCCTCATGAGCATCAAGAAAAACAATATCACCATCTTGCAAACGTGCAATGGGACCATTATCCACTGCTTCCGGTGTCACATGAATGGCAGCAGGAATTTTTCCTGACGCCCCTGACATACGCCCATCGGTTATCAATGCTACCTTTTGACCGCGATCTTGTAAAACGCCTAAAATGGTCGTTAATTTATGAAGCTCTGGCATACCATTGGCTTTTGGTCCTTGATAGCGAATGACAGCGATAAAATCTTTATCATACAACACTCCAGATTTAAAAGATTTTTGTAGTTCTTCTTGATCATTAAAAACAAAGACTGGTGCTTTAATCTGCCAATACTCTGGTTTAACAGAGGAAACTTTTATAATAGCTGTTCCCAAATCTCCCGATAAAACACGAAGACCACCGTCAGGCTGAAATGGCTTTCTCCACCCTGCTAACACCTTATGATCACCACTTTCCTTGAGAGCCGCTTCACGCACCACATGACCATCAGCAGAAAGCTTTGCTTCAATTGCATAAGCATTGAGATCTTTACCAAAAACCGTTGAAACATCTTCATGTACTAAACCTGCATCGATAAGCTCGCGAATAATAAATCCCATCCCCCCAGCAGCATAAAAATGATTGATATCCGCTAAACCATTAGGATAAATGCGCGCTAAAAGAGGCACATGGCAAGAAATTTCTGCAATATCATGCCATGTCAATTTAATACCGCAAACAGCAGCCATAGCAATCAAATGAATCGTATGATTGGTAGAACCTCCTGTTGCATTTAATCCTACAATGGCATTCACGAAAGAACGCTCATCAATGATCATACCAAGTGGACTATAATGATCACCAAGATCTGTCATTTCAAGTACACGTTTCGTAGCTTCTTTTGTTAAAGCATCACGCAACGGTGTATTCGCATTAACAAAAGAAGCTCCCGGCATATGAAGCCCCATCATCTCCAGTATCACCTGATTAGAGTTAGCGGTTCCATAAAATGTACATGTTCCTGGTCCATGATAAGAACGAGCTTCTGATGCTAGAAGTGTTTGGCGATCTATTTTATTTTCCGCGTAAAGTTGACGTATCTTCGCTTTTTCATCATTACCTTGACCACTTGTCATAGGACCAGCTGGTATAAAAATTCCTGGTAAATGACCAAATGTTAGTGCACCAATCAATAAACCTGGTACAATTTTATCACATACTCCAAGATACAATGCTGCATCAAAGACATCGTGTGATAAGCTTATAGCTGTCGCCATTGCAATTACTTCACGCGAAAAAAGGGAAAGCTCCATCCCCGCATTTCCCTGCGTAACACCATCGCACATCGCGGGAACACCACCTGCAACCTGCGCAACACCACCAACCATACGGGCCGACTCTCTAATTAAGTGAGGAAATTTTTCAAAAGGTTGATGAGCTGAAAGTAAATCGTTATATGCCGTGATAATGCCAATATTCCCAACGATATTTCCCTTCAAACGCTCTTTATCTATTGCACCACAAGCAGCAAAGCCATGCGCCTGATTGGCACATCCTAAAAAACTTCGTTTGGGGCGATGAACTTGTGCTTTTGCAATACGATCTAAGTAAGTTTCTCGTGTTGATCGAGAACGTTCATAAATCCTTCGTGTAACTGTGGCAATTGTCTTGGAAAGTGCCATATTTCTCTCCCCCTTTCATTGTTGCTGCCCCTCATTCATTGAGAGAGATTACGTTTTTATTCACCTTGTGTCGCATATTTTGATTCACTTATTTCATTTTCTGCAGGCGACCAATAAACCTGAACGAGATGAGGGGAATTACGCAAAATTGCCCGAATAGGCATTTCTATTTCAGACCCGTCTTGACAAGCTTTTTCAAAACAATCGCGTTTCTGAAAACCTTCGATATGGAGAATAATACAACGAGACTGCATAATAACTGGCAAAGTTAGTGAGAGTCTTGGCTCAACAGCACTCTTAGCATGAAGGGGCAAAACAAGTGCTTGTGTTCGCAGATCAAGCGCTTGCTTTAAACGATCAGCATCAGGAAAAAAAGAAGCCGTATGTCCATCACCCCCCATTCCTAAAACAACAACATCAAAGGGTTTAGGCAAAGTATTAATACGACTCGCCGCTGAAAAAGCTGAAAGTTCAGCAGTAATCGCTTTATGATAAAGCCCTACAAAACGCGCTTTTTCGGCAAAATTTTGTAACAAATGACACCGTACCATATGCTCATTTGAACGTTCATCGTGTGTAGGAACGAAACGTTCATCGACCAAAGTAATAATGATATTTTTCCAATCAATATCCGCTTTTGACAAATAATGAAAAAACAATTCTGGTGTTTTACCACCAGACACCGCTAAAACTGCTCTCTTACGCTCAAGAACAGATACACTAAGCTCTGCGGCTACTCGATCTGCTAATGCCAAGGCTAAAGTCTGAGGGGTTTCAAAATCTAAACGGTCAATATTCATTCTATACATACTTATTGCTCTAAACTAAATTGTTCCATATACGCCCATCACGTTCCATGAGAATCGCCGAAGCAGATGGCCCCCACGAACCAGCGTTATAACTGTGAAAAGGCTGTTTTATTTCTTCCCACCCCTCAATGATTGGATCAATCCAACGCCAAGCAGCCTCAACTTCATCACGGCGCATAAACAGCGTTTGATCTCCACGAATAACATCCATTAATAAACGTTCATAAGCATCAGGATTACGTTCAGAAAATGCGGAAGCAAAACTCATATCTAATGGAATGTGACGAAACCGCATACCGCCGTAACTTGGATCCTTAATCATCAACCATTGTTTTACACCCTCATCAGGTTGGAGACGAATCACAAGCCGATTAGAAAAAATTTCATCTAAATCCACATTAAAAATATTATAAGGAATAGGTTTAAAAACCACAACAACTTCAGACATTCGCGTGAACATGCGCTTACCTGTTCGTAAATAAAAAGGCGTATTAGCCCAACGCCAGTTATCAATCTTAACCTTAAGCGCTACAAATGTTTCAGTCTTACTCACTCTTCCCAGATCATCAAAATAAGACTCTACAGATATACCATTTGATAGACCAGAAAGATACTGCCCACGTACAGTATGCTGCCCTACATTATGTACATCAAGCGGTGTTAAAGAATGTAAAATTTTAAGTTTTTCATCACGTACAGCATTAGCACTGTTGGTAAATGGTATTTCCATAGCAACTAAACAAAGTAATTGTAGCATATGGTTTTGCACCATATCGCGTAGAGCACCAGTGCTTTCATAATATTCTGTACGCCCCTCTAACCCTAAAGATTCAGCAACGGTTATTTGAACATGATCAATATAGTTGGAGTTCCATAGCGGTTCATAAAGTGTATTAACAAACCGCAATGCCATTAAATTTTGAACAGTTTCCTTCCCAAGATAATGATCAATACGAAAGATCTGCTCTTCATTAAAGGCGCTTGCAAATGCATCATTAAGTGAAACAGCTGTTTTTACATCGCAACCAATTGGTTTTTCAATGATAATCCGTGTTTGTGGTGTCACCAAATCATTTTTTCCCAACTTCATCGCAATATCAGCAAAAAGTGACGAACTAACAGCCAAATAAAAAGCTCGAATATTCGCTGAATCTTGTGACAGAAGGAGAGCTAAATCCTCCCACCCTCGATTTGAGGAAACATCAACAGAAACGTAAGTTAAACGTGCAAGAAAACGATTGAGTTCTGTTGAATTGAGATCTTTTGGATGGATATGTTTTTCTAAAGAAGTGCGGACAAAATTTTGATATTCTTCATGACTTAAGGAAGTGCGGGAAGCCCCAATAATACGTGTTGGCTCACTGAATTGACCAACACACTGACAATGATACAAAGCCGGCAAAAGCTTGCGCGACGCCAAATCACCATTGCCACCAAAAACAATACAATCAAAGGAAGAAACTGGAATAATTTTACGCACCATGAACTTGTTTATTTTTCTATTCGATTATGAAATCCCATATCACTTATAAAAGCTTCCATTATTAAAGCAGACAGATACTAAATAAGCCATTAATTTTCTTCATTTCAAGCAATGTTTCCATTAAAGGCGATCCATTAAAGAAAACCAACGCATTGCTAAAAATATAAGCGGATAACGCAAAACTCCTCCCCCCGGAAAAGATGAAATCTTTAAGTCTTGGAAATAGGAAAAACGTTCATATTTTCCAGTCAACCATTCTGCGTATAATTTTCCTATGAAAGGAGCCAGCATAACGCCATGCCCTGAATAACCACCACAATAAGTCATCCTTGAGAAAAGTTGTCGAACATAGGGCATGCGCTCAACTGTGATGGCAACCGTTGCTCCCCAACAATGGCTTAAATTGATAGAATGTAATTGAGGATAAATTTCAGCAATTTGCCGTTTTATACGTTCATCTAAATTCAAAGGATGTTTATTATCATAACTTTCTACGCCACCAAATAAGAGACGATTATCAATGCTTTTGCGAAAATAGCGAACCATAAAACGGGAATCATCAACCGATTCCCCGCCTGCGAGAATTGAACTGTGCTTTGGTAATGGGTCCGTTGCTCCAATATAAGAACGAATAGAAACAATATTTTTTTCAATAAAACGCTCCAGACCAAGTTTATACCCATTTGTTGCAAGTAAAACATGCTCTGCTGTTACACTGCCTTTTTCTGTTATCACTTTCCAATGGGCTCCCTTGCGCTTTACTGTCGTTACTTGTGACTTCTCATAAAGCTTAGCACCAGCATCTTTAGCTTTTTTTGCCAATCCAACAATCAATTTTAAGGGATTTATATGGCCGGTATCCGCATCATAAATACCACCACAATAAAAAGACGATCCAAGTCGCCTAGATGTTTCTGCCCTATCCATAAAAGTAAGCGCATGATAGCCATAACGCTGCATCACCTCAATATGCCGTTGATAAGAAAGAAGCTCACGCCTTTTATGTGTCACAGAAAGCTGTCCTCCTATCAAATCACACGAACAATTAGGCATCGCGCATAAAGATAAAATATCTCTTTTAGCTTCTTCTGCTAAATCAAACAGAGCCTTACTTCGCTCAAAACCATACTTTTTTTCTAATGTTTCTACCCATTGCCGTTGCCCTGTTCCCAGCTGTCCACCATTGCGCCCTGAAGCACCATCACCAAAACGTGATGCTTCAAATAAAACAACATCTACTCCAGCCTTGACTAAATGATAAGCAGCCGACAGACCCGTAAATCCGCCTCCAATAATGACCACATCACACTGTCTGTTTTCACAAAAAGAAGGATAAGAGGGACGTTCTTTTAAAGTATCTTCATACCAAGAAATTCCTGGAGAAATTGAATTATAATCAATCATCGTCATAAAATTTAAACATTCAGCAGAAGATATTCACGCTCCCACGGACTAATTACTTCCATAAAAGTTTCAAACTCTTGTCGTTTGATTGCAGCATAAGTACTGACAAACACATCCCCTAAAATAGCACGTATTGCTGTATCTTGTTCAAACAAATTGACTGCCTCAATGAGTCCACGCGGTAACTCAATATTATCAGCGTTTACATTATTTGTCGCTGGCTCATCCGGCTCAATTTTTTGTTGCAAACCAATAAGACCACACGCTAAAGAAGCTGCAAGGGCTAAATAAGGATTCGCATCTGATGAAGGAAGTCTATTCTCAACACGCCGCGCTTGAGGAGCAGAACGGGGAACTCGAAAAGCTGTAGTACGATTATCATATCCCCATCGCAAATTAACAGGAGCCGAATTATCAGGGACAAGACGTCGATAAGAATTCACATAAGGCGCAAGCATCACAAGTACCCCTGGCATATGTTTTTGCAATCCACCAATAAAATGGCGAAAACAGATACTTTCTTCACCATTTTCCTGTGTAAAAATATTCATACCGGTTTTCTTATCAACAACCGATTGGTGAATATGCATAGCAGAACTCGGCTGCCCTTGAATGGGTTTTGCCATAAAAGTTGCATACATATTATGTTTTAGAGCTGCTTCACGAATTGTTCGTTTGAACATAAAAACTTGATCCGCTAATTCAATAGGATCACCATGACGTAAGTTAATTTCAAACTGACCTGCTCCTTCTTCATGAATGAGAGTATCAATTTCCAATCCTTGTGCCTCTGAAAATTGATAAATATCATCAATCAAATCATCAAACTCATTAACACCAGCAATGGAATACCCCTGTCCACCACCAATTGAACGCCCAGAACGACCAACCGGTGGAACTAACGGATAATCAGGATCGGGATTTTTCTGTACTAAATAAAACTCAATTTCTGGTGAAACAACAGGGCTTAAACCCATTTTTGTATAAAAATGAACCACCGTTCGTAAAACATTGCGTGGTGTGTAATCCACAATCTGACCATTTTGATACACAAGATCACAAATCACCTGTGCTGTGGGAGCATCTTCCCATGGAACAATGCTTAACGTAGAAAGATCAGGTTCAAGGCGTAAATCACCATCTGCTTTAGGATATTCAAAACCATGACCATCTTCAGGATAATCCCCTGAAATTGTTGCCATAAAAACGGCTGAAGGCAATGCCAATGATGTTTCCGATGTAAATTTTTTAGAAAGCATCATCTTGCCCCGTGGTACCCCTGCTTGATCAGGCGTAATACATTCAATATCCTCTACCTTACGGAAAGCAAGCCATTGTGAAACTTGTTCCCAATTGTGCACACCACGTAAACTTTTGAGAAAACGAGAGACAGGTTTAAAATTTTTACTTTTCGTTTGTTTACCATTTTTTACAGCCATAACATACCAACTTTACAAACAATCAAGTTCTATTCTTATAGTATCAGCCTCTGCATAAACGACACGAAAAAAAATTATCAACTGATATTTTTGAAGAATACTATAAGATCTATCAAGGTAAAAGAACTTTACGCTCAACAAGCTATCCTATCACCATAGTGAAAAAGTTGATATTGCACGCGATACATCGGTGCGAACCTTCTCCTTAATATAAAACAGCGAGAAATACCATGGTGGACGTAACCTAATTCCGATTCAAATAATCATATATAAGAAAACATTGGCGAGAATAATAAAGGCGAGATATTTAATTTTCTTTTGGCCGTAGCAATGCTTAATTAAAAGAAAAGAAACTTTTCTTTTAATATGAAGCAAGTTTTGTAACTCTATTGTTATTCACATAGAAGAAAACAGCCTAGGATAGTGAGTAGCTATGCCTTTACAACTAATGCTTACAAACACTCACCACGCCGTAATATGCGTAAATGTATTTTCAGGATAAGACATACGCTCAGCATTTCCGACATGAAACTTAACCATCCCCTGCATAATAGAGCTATCAACCTTGTTCTGAGCGGATACCTATAGACTCTGCACTTATATAAATTCCCACCGCTTGACATTGCACTTCGCACACAATATTTAGAGCTGAAAATACAGTAGAGCATACCAAATCCAATAGATAGGATTTTTTGCTAATTGCGCCATGCGTGATCCAATATTTGATAGTCTCCAGCCCACTAGGAGATGTGTTATTTATATCTAAAAAGCCCCAAAAATCAGGATATGAGAACACAATAATATCAATTTCCTTTGAACTAACGTCCTTCATCGTCGATCTTCCACCGTCATAAAATCTTTTTTGTATCAGTTGCTTTCACATACTTTGACTTATGACCTAGTGATACTGTGCAGATTGAGTACACATCCCCAAAGCCTAGATTGTAATTAAGTTCGTACCACTCTGCTCTTTTATAAAATAAATAACCATAATCTTCAGATATAATACGCCTAGATTCAATAATTACCGTAAGCTTATGTAAATCATAACCCAATTGTGATAATGCCTCATAAATTTTACGAGGGTATTCGTCATTGATCGTCACGGCATAGCAGAACGCTGTGGAAGTCGGATATCCCCCGCCTAGACTGATAAAACTTTTTTGATCCTTCAATGCGTAAATATCCTTTCCAACCTTAGTTAAGGTGGATACTATTAACTCAGTCGAATTCAAATTAGAGCCCATATGCAAAGGCACCACATTAAGCCTAATCCTATTGGATTCTAGCAAAGATAATGCGGCACGTAACTCCGCCGCAGTCATATCAAAACGCGATCTATCCCCGTTTGCCAGTACATGGCACAATCTCAATGAGATTTTAGGCAATATGTCAAAATGGCGGGCAAGAGCGATGATGTCATGTAATTCGATAATATTATCACACTGGACATTTATATGTTTTCTAATAGATAATTCTATCTCTTCTCGAAGTTTTACAGGGATATTAAAAAATATATCTCTACCTTTAAAACCATCTTTTTGCGCTAATGATATTTCATAACCAGACGCAAATTCCAAGTCCCAGCAACATAACAATGATGCCCCGCACGTCCATTAAAACACCTTGCTTTTTCTCGCTCTAGGCATTCATAGCCCGACCACGTAAAACAGGATACCAATTACAATATCAGACCATAAGGCTGCAAGAGAAAGTTCTTTTATATTTTTATCTTTATATTGCCTCTTAAACAAGCTCGCCTGTTCATATAATAAGTTATATGTATAATACATATAACTTATTAAAAAAGGAGGATTCATTATGTTCCGTGAAAATCTTTGGTAATACACTCGGGTGATTGGGTCACCAGTCGCCCGTCAATAGTACAGTGCAAGTTAAGAAATTGGGGGAGGTAATCTGTGCAACTCGTGGATCATCCTTTTGTAAAATTCGATCAACTCAAGCCGATTTACAACTTCACATATCCGTTATTTCGCACTATTTCAAATGAATTTTACGATTACCTAGACTTTAATAAACTAGCGCAAAGTAAGCAGATTCCACAAGCGCGTACCATTTCTCTTTATTTGCATATTCCCTTTTGCGAAACCATCTGTTCCTTCTGTCCCTTTCAGAAAGGGGCCTACAAGCACGTTAAGCAAATCGAATCTTATATGTCAGCGCTTACCACAGAGAACAGAACCAAAGGAAATTTCATTCGCTCGCTTAGAGGGACCATCCGCAGCATCTATATAGGGGGCGGCACACCGTCGCTTTTGTCCACAGATAATATCCGACACATCGGAAAAGTATTGCATGCCGAATTTGAGCTCTCTTCCTTAACCGAGTTTACACTGGAAAGCGAACCGAAGAGCGTCACACGTGATAAACTTTATGCTGCCCGTGAGATCGGCGTTAACCGGATCAGCTTCGGTATACAGAGTTTCATTGAGCGTTTCCGATCATTGTTTAACCTCACCTCAACACGTGAACAAATCAACAATACCGTGGCTTGGTCACAAGAGATCATTGGACATGTCGGTTTCGACCTACTATATGGCATGCACAGCCAGCAAACTGAAGAACTATTATACGATTTGAAGCAAGCCAGCGAGCTTCATCCTGAAACCATCAACCTCTATGCAATCAACAATCTGGCTATCACGTCGCAACTGCATAAGTCTTACGCACAAAAAGGGCTAAAGCCATCCAGCCTACAGCATCGACAGATGCTTCGCTTATTTAGCGACATCGTTATGCGCAGCTGCGGCTATGCGCCGTGTAATGGGCATTCCTATATCAAAATTGCCAATAACACTCCTCTAACGCTCGCTAAAACGAGTTCAGCTAATTATTTCCGCTATCACAAATATTTGCATGGTTATCATGACGATTATGTGGTTGGCTTCGGGGCGTCAGCAATGTCGATTCTCGGCTCACTCGTCACACGAGCCAATCCCAGTCGAAGCGGATACATTACCGACATACAACTTAAAGGCAAATCCAAAGTATACTACAATTGGGTATCAGCGGAGCAACAAGCCTCCAAGGCTTTGTGTATGCGGCTACCTTATAACGGCTATGCCAAAAAAGAAAGAATTGACTGGACCGCACTTCCCTCTTTTGTATACAATAACCTACAACAGCTTATAGGCGCAGGTCTCGTCGCAGAAAGTGATAACGATCTCCAGCTGACTCAGCGTGGTTGGCAATGGTATTCCAACCTTATATATTTTCTTCTACCTCAGGAAAATAGGAATATCTTGGACGGCTATGTCGCAAACATGCTGAATACAACCGCCGTACTTGATGGACCAGCGGAAACCTGTGTGGCATCTTAAGGAGAAAAGAATGTTCACGCTTTTTGCCAATAAGAACATACGCTATTTTTGCCTAACTGTTAGTCTGCTCGCCTTACTCAGCGGTGCTTTGCGTACTGCCATCCCGCTATTAGCAAGACAATCTGGATATGGCGTAGTCGGAGTAAGTTGGGCGCAAGGTCTCTTCTCATTAGCGTGGCCAATTTTCGGCATCCTTGCAGGCGCTTTACTTGATCACTGCGACAAAATAAAACTTGCCACCTCGGCTCTCTTCATCTTCATGCTACTGCATATTGTACTGTTCGTACTGCTCATGATACAGATTGCTCCAGCCGAACAAATTTTCTTCTATGCAACCATTGCTGGATTCATCGTCGTTTCTGCCGAAGCTTATATAATGACGATTCCACCACTTATCATGGAGGGAGAGCGATTGATGACCTTCTACTCAATTGTCTTGTTTTTAGATTTCGGGGTCTCCTATTTTCTTGCCCCTGTTATAACAAGCAGCATTTTAGCGCATAGCACACTGCTATTTCTTGGCCTGTTAATCGTGCTTTTTATCACATTGATTTTTACTGCTCGCCGTGCTGTTCCGACATCGCCAACACCTGATAAAGAAAACATCACTTTTCGTTATATCATTGCCGGCTTTCGTTTCATTTTTTCAAATCGGCATCTTACCTCCCTTACATTACTCACATTCTTTCTATCGGTGGTATTTGGAGCATTCCTAACCTCGTTCATCTTCTTCGTTACCGACGGTCGGTATCTGGGTCTACATAGCAGCCAATATGGCGTGATGTTTGCAGCCTACGCGCTTGGTACAATGGCAGGTGCCCTATTTGCACCACATATACGCTATGCACCGGTGCGCCTAGCTGTTCTCACTGACGGGTTAGGAACGGTTATCTTGCTGCTGGTTCCAGCCTTTTCAAAAAGTGCTGTCGTCGTATGGGGCGTCACCTTTATCGCTGGCGTTGGAGCAAGCTTATGGTTTATTGGTGTTACCGCCTTCAGGCAGCGCCTCACACCAAAGCAACTTCTCGGGCGAGCTAATTCTGCTTTTCGGGTGATCGGCTATGCTGGAATGCCGGTCGGAAGCTTTTTGGTCGGCGTCCTTGGTTCTTTTATATCATTGCAGTTTGCTGCCGCCTTTATCGCTGGACTACTATTGGTGGCTATCGCGATAACGCTTCCATTTCTTTGGCAGGCTGATCATATAGACACACCCAACCCTGCCACGAGGTAACAGCTGCCTTTTAAAAAAGACACGGTCAAAAAAGGCACACATACCCTATTACGCAATCGATTGACCTGTTCTTTGGACGAGGAAATTATAACCGTAATGGCTGATAGAGCCAGCGACACTAATGGAAGCAGCCAAACAAGCGTTAAAGGCAAAATAGCCCCTTTACGTTGCATTGGGCGATGATCTCAACGCCTATATGAAGGATGTAGAGAGCTTATAGCGTACGGAGCGCAATTCTTAACTAAAAACTCCGCCCTAGCAATGCCCACTTATACTCCAGTTAATCCGTCACCCGCTGAATATCAAATGCCTCACCCCTTTACTGCTCCTCAAAATACATTTTGCTGCACTTACGCGCCGTATTCTTCCTTTGGAATTAAAAGAGCAGCCCTCTTTTCCTAATTTAGAATCTCTGCCTACACAACGCAGCAACAGATGCGACCATATATGCAATCACGCCTTAGGATCTGCATAGTAGAAAGCTTAGTTCGAGAGATTCATAAAGCCTATATCCCAATAAATTTTCCACCCAATCCACCTTTTAAAAGGGCGACTTTATATAAACCGTTAGAGCAAGCTATGAAATCCTTAGGTGTATTAGAAATAATTGGCGGTTTTTCCCTCAGACCAATGTTGATTGACTTTTACTCGTGCATATACGCAAGCGGTGCTACTCTTTTCTCAAATAGAAAGGACATAACCGTTACCATCTGGCCTATTATTGTTTGAAAATAAAGAAAAAGTATCAGTGCGACTGATGATATTGAAGAGCTATCTCATTATGTGGCTGTACTTAATTACGGCATTGGGAAGCTAGACACGCAATCACCCATTTCTGCGTGCCTTCTGCATGATATTCATAAGATTTTATTACGCGGTAAACGCGGTACGTCCAAAAGCCTTGGTGAATTTCGCAAAGCACAAAATTAGCTTGGCGGTACGCAACTAAAGACAGCGTCATTCGTGCCGCCCATTCCTACCACAGCCCCCCCACTCTCTCTACCACCATCCCCCGCTTAGAATCGCGCCAACTCATCACCGGTGCCTCGTTAAACACCACACCAGTCTCAAGGGCGGTAAAATGCGCCTTGCCGCATTTAATCTTCAGCATTTCTTTAAGGCGCAAATCAAACTCGCTATTCGTTCCTTTTGATTCCAGTACAAAATAAAGCTTTTGCACGCCATCTCACTCTAAAACACCCAAAAATCCGGCGTGTAAGAGCCTATGAGCACCACGATTTTAAAGCTCCTTGGCAATTTAAAAAATAATTTTATTTCGGAGGCATTATCATTAATTTTGCGCAAATTCTTTCTCAATATTACTCTTATAAACCACATGATCATATACACTCTTCTCACTCACCAGAACTGTACGCTCTAAATTCGCCGAAATTTAGCTACTTGCAAAACATTCTTGCACACTATAGTCTTGGCCAGCTAGTTTTAAATATTTAATACCAGCAATAGTAAGATTGACATACGCTTTATCGAGGATTTCCTCCGCGCACTCTAAAAAAGCTTGCGTTTTTTTTGCAAAATCTAATACGCGCCTACTATTTAGCAAAACATCAATATCATAAGCATCTCTACTAAAAACGATGGACAGCTATTAATTTCAACTCAATCCATATAAGATGACCCACACACTATTTTTTCTTGTGTCTTTATGTAAGTCATAGGCAAGTCCCTATTCAACTGTATTTTCACTTTCAAACCTCCTCGTCTTTTATTAACTTTTTATCAGTATAAAGCCAGGCCAAATTAAGCGGAATAATTAAACATATACAAAGCAAGGTGAAACAAAAAGCTGCTTCTATACAAACATTGTTTGCCAACCAACCAATCAGCACAAGCGCTAAAATACCAAAAATACGTGCAAGAAAACTAACAATGGATAAAACCGTATTTGCATTCTTTTGTTGAATATGTTTAAAAAATTCTGCTTCAAACTGCGTTACGGGGACAGAAAAAAAACTGTGAAATATGGTGAATAAAATAATGGGGGCCCAGCTGTTTGCAATGAGAAGCAGAGCAAGCATCACAACAGCACTCAGGGCGAGTGAGCACAAAGTTATCGCCATAGGAGCATATTTTTGCATAAGATATTTAATTACAAAGCGATTAAATAAGTATTTTACGAGAGTATAAGACACAAAGCACAGGCCAAGAATAAGAATTTTAGTCTTTCCTGTTGCATTGTCTAATACTCCTGTTTGTCCCAAAATAAAAGGTTGCCAAAAATGAAATATTGGCTGCAATGCAGCAACAATAAAACCACATATCAATATATAATATAACCCGATTTTTGAGGTAACTAAATAAGCAAAAGCTTCTGTTGCATGCAACAAAGAACCTGAGTCTATTGACTGACTACTCGAAACGGATGCAATAGCTATCCCCGTCACCCGACTAAACAAGAATACAAGTACGAGAAACCCGAAAGAACAAAAATAATATGCTGACTGATAATTATCCATACACAAAACAATAAGAACACCTAGCGCACCAGCAACCGTATTCATGAATGCCGTTAGTTCCCGCTTATAGGCGTTTACTTGGTGGTAGACCAAACTACCTTTGTAACCACCGCTATCGATTAAGCCTTTAATCCATGTGCTATCAGCGCCAGAACATAAAGCAAAGCCTAAAGCATAAATAATTTCTGCCGGAATTAAGACAGAAAGATTAGGTGCGTAGATACATAAAAAGAAAAAGAGCGAAAAAAAGAAACATGATAGGATAACATTTTGTTTAACGCCGATTTTATCTCCTAAAATCCCACAAGGCACTTCAAAAATACAAATAGCGACGCTAAATACAATTTGCAATAAAGCTAACTGTGTTATACTAACGCCCATAGACAAGAAAAAAAAAGCATGGAACGAACCTGTAATCAGCCGAACCCCACTCATTGCCGCACAGCCATAGAGCAACTTTTTAACTTCATAATCTATCGTCATTAATATATCCAAAAGCTATAAAGCTGGCAGCTTTTTTTGCTGCCAGCTTTATATATTTTAAACCTCAATTCAGAAGGGAGCGTCGAGCAGTCATTTTCTGCTCACTTGTTTGTGCTTTAAGCGAAGTAACATCAACCCGCTTAATTTGAATTTTTTTCAGTGGTTTATACACATCTTTAGTTTTCATAATTTTACCTCCTGTATTAAATGAAAACAATTAAATTTCACATGAAGTACACATTATAGCTACTTTTTAGCTAGCTTTTGTCAATTTATTATTTTGATATAAAAAGCTTTGCTCTCCTCCCCGCGCCAAGGTTAAGTATTTCATACTCCAATCATTCTGTAACAACCACCGCAGCACTTGGAAACTCATGCGCCCCTTCGGGCAAAGTACGCTTATATTCACGCCAATTTATCACCGGCTGTGCACCACACTTGAAACCCATCTCAAGCGCTGCAAAATGCGCAAAATAAAGCTTTTGTGCGCCCTCATGCTCTAATACCGACCAATCTGGTGTATAGGAGCCAATTAGCGTTGCAATTTTAAAACTTCTTGGCAATTAAAAAATAATCTTACATCAGGATCATTATCGAGATTTTGCGCAAACTCTTTCTCAATACGGCTCTCACACATCACATGATCATAAACATTTTTCTCGTTGACCACCGCCAGCCATTGATTGCCTTTTACGACCTAATTTTACAGATGTGGGATCAATCTTATTACGATGCGCACATTCAGCGATTATTTTATCCTCTGCATTAGAGTCAAAAACACGAACAATACGCGGCAGTTTCGGTAATAAATCCAGCCGCTCACTCAACCTACACGAAACGGTATTTCCTATCATCTTTGATCATATTCTACACCCTTATTATTTAAAAATCTATACATTCCATCAGCAAGACATTAACAACGAGCCTGTACATCTTTGCTGTTAAGTCTCCATGTATGGACTTCATCCTCAAAATCATCTTTAGCCGAAGCAACTTGACATTGCGGTGCTTTTATAACACTCACTCCGCCTCAAACATAGGGTTGCGTTTTATTAAATAACCCACACGCATATAATTAAAGATAGAAACAATTAAGCTGGCACTAATCATGCCAAACCAATAGCCAATAAAGCCATATTTTAAAAAATGTGCCATGAGCGCGCCCCCAAATAAGCCTATCCCCCAATAACTTATTGTTACAACAATGGTTGACCAAAACGTATCAAGCAAGCCCACAAGTATGCCATTGAGCATAGCTCCTAAAGTGCCAAAAGCAAAAGACAATAAAACAAACGGAAGCAACTCCCAAGAAAAAACAATAACGCGGACTGAAGAAATATCAAAGATGGTTGTAAGAATAAATTCATAAGAGAAATAAACAACCCCTGATAAAAACAAAACATAAGCGACAGCAAAAACTGTAACACTCATACGCAACTGTTTTAGAGCCATATGATTCCCATCTGCTCTATACCACGCTGCTATTGTTGCGGCTGCGCTGGAAATTCCCAAAGCTACCACAGAAATAAGCATATCGAGACGCATTCCTATCGTATGAGCAGCCAAAGCTTGAACCCCATAAGCCGTAATCATGAAGGCAATGACCGAAGGAAAGCCTTCCGCAATAAAAATACGTACACCAATGGGGAGCCCTACGCGCAGCAATTGTATTATTCGTGAAATCTCTAACTTTGGTCTCAAATAATTAAAGTGGAAGGAATGAAAAGTAGAATTGCGAGATAGAATTATTGCCACTGCAATAACAATCAAAATACGGATCAAACTACTCGCAATTCCAGCACCAAAGACACCGAAGCCGCTTGCAGGACCTATACCAAAAATAAGCAGCCAAGAGATAAGAAAATTCACGAGGATAGCGGTAAGCATAATCCAAGTTAAGGGCTTGGGATTACCAATTGCGGACAGTAATCCGCGGCTATTCACATAAAGATAAAAAAACACCACTCCTATCGCAGCGCCCATGTTATATTCCTGCGCTATATGAGCAATTGCCTCATCTTGACCAAGAAGACACAAAATATTCCTCGTATTGAGTAAAATAATAGCACTCACCATTCCAATCAAAAGGGAAAGCCATATTCCTTGATCAAACCATGCCTTCAATGCATATTTATCTTGTTTGCGAAAACTTTCCGCAAGTTTTGGTGTAACCGCAGTAATAATCCCTAGTCCCAACAACATAACAAAACTAAACATACTCAGAGCCAACATTGTACCACTTAAGGCTTGAACGCCTAAATGTGCTACAAGCGCTGCATCTGTGAAGGAAATCATCATTTGAGAGATAAACCCAACAGCCAGTGGCATGCCAAGAGAGAGCAATTGCTTCATCACAACAAACATTGTGAAATACCCTTCCATATTGAAGGGGGTATTAAGCCTAGATCTTTTAAACAAAACTGATTGATTTTTTCCGTCAAGTCTTTCCACCGCAAACCTTGTGTAAAGGATGCATAATGAGAACTCATTAAGCTAAGAGGAGATGCCCAGTTCTTAAAGGAGAAGCCAATGCACCTTTGTTCGTTTTTTGGACTTCATGCCATGCATGTTTTGTACAACATTATGCCCCCAAGCACAGCATCATAAATATCATGCCAAGTCTCAACCAGAAGAGGGCTGATTTCCGACGCGTCAAACAACAAAGCTTAGGTAATTGCAACTTCCATAAACACTCTCCACGAATATTAATCTATCTTATTGTTGCTTTAAAAATAGATCCTATCAAGACCTTCACACTTTTAAATTCGTAAAATTTATTTCAAAAAAATATAACGCATTAGCCACAGGCCACTTATTCTCCCCACTTCATTCCGCGGCAACGAGTTCAGTACTTTTGGCGCCCCTGCCACCCCCGTCCGTCGCCGACACCCCACGCTTATATTCACGCCAATTTGTCACCGGCTGGTCGTTAAATGCAACGCTCGTTTGCAGTGCAGCAAAATGCGCTTTGCCGCATTTAATTTTCAGCATTTCTTTAAGACGCAAATCAAACTCGCTGTTTGCCCCTTTTGTCTCCAGCACAAAGTAAAGCTTTTGTTCGCCATCCCGCTCTAAAAAGACCGCCCAATCAGGCGTATAAGAACCAATGGGAGTGGCTATTTTAAAACTTCTTGGTAGTTTAAAAAACAATCTGACTTCAGGATCATTTTCAAGACTTTGTGCAAACTCTTTCTCCACACTGCTTTCATAAACCACATGATCATACACACTCTTCTCACTCACAACAGCTGTACGCTCTAAATTCGCCACAAGCTCTTCGCTGGTAAAAAGCTCTTGCACACTATATTCTTGCCCGACCAGCTTTAAATATTTAATGCCATCAATTGTAAGATTAACGTGGGTTTTATTGAGTATCTCTTCTATGCGCTCTAAAAAAGCTTGCGGATTTTTCACAAACTCATGCTCACGCCCACTCTTTGTCAAAATACCAATAATTGTCTTTGCGGTTAATTTCAGCTTTAAGGTCAAATAATGTACAATATCCGGCAGTGCACACGAGATATAATTAAGCGCACTCTGCTTTAATAACTTCTCTTCATAGGTCACACCAGCACTATCCAGTTCTATTTCTGCTGTCTGATAAACCAAATGCGCGGGCGCAACTGGCGCCATTTTTTCCACTGCATCCACTGCTTTGGCAATAAACTCTGTGCGATCAAGCTTTGCACGATAAGTGGTCTTTTTATTGATCTTCTCCCACAAAGACAAAAACTCGGGCGAAGCCACTGTTTGCTTTTTAAGCTTAACCCGCACCTCGCGCGTAGCATTACGAATAATCGGCATGGCTTGGATCGCCTCTAGCGCCTGCATCACAGCCCGCTTTTGCCCTTTACTAAAACGTTCACTTAAATCCAATGTCCCCGCTGCCCATTGCGCTTTTAATGTATCTGTAATTTTTCCTTCTGATGTAAGCAAGGCTTTTTCACGCAACTCAGCCAATACATCAGCAGCCTCTTGCGAAGACATAAACTTTGTTTCCGTCACAGCTGTCACATACGTCAGATCTTGCAGCGTCTCAACATTAATAAGTGCGCCCGCATCAATTTTTTTCACAATTTCTTGACGCAATTCGCGTGGCATTTCCTCCGCCCCTATAACTTCAAATTCATTCGCTACCAAATCTTGATTTGCTTTAACCATACCCGCCTCGTCAATCAAATCTTTTGCAACAAGCGTTTTAATAATTTTTTGTGCTTGTGACACTTCCACTTTAGCGGCTATATATTTTACATCTTCATAAACACAGCCAACCAACTCCTCCATCTGCAATGTACCAAATTTATAACCAATATCCGCCTCTAATTCTTTTTGCAATGTACTCACAAACTCAGCAAAGCTTTCATTCACCATGACATGCAGCACATTTATATCTTTATCTTCCACCCGCTCACCTTGTTGGTTTACACACAAACGCAAACCGCGACCAATCTTTTGCCGCGCGGTAAAATTCGATTTTTGCTCAATCAACATACACACTTGAAACACATTCGGATTATCCCAGCCTTCTCTTAATGCCGAATGCGAAAAGATAAAACGCAAGGGGCATGCAAAAGATAATAACCACTCCTTATCGCGCATAATCGTGTTATAAGTGTCATCATCAGCTTGGCTGTCGCCCTTTGTATCCTTATACACGCCTTTCTTGTCTTGCGAGAAATAACCGCCGTGTACGTTTCGAACATTTTGCGCAAACTTAGTTCGCAAGGAGGCATATTTCTTTTTCGCCCACAGCTCTTCATAACATTCTTCAAACATACGCTCATAAAGTGCTGGCTCTTCATCATTGCTACGATATTTAGCCACCTCATCAATAAAAAAAAGTGATAAAACTTTAATACCTAAAGGCGCAAGCCGCAATTCTTTATCTAAATGTGTTTCTATAGTGCGATAAATTTGCGCGCGTTTAAGCTCTACTATATTCACATCACCAAGCGCGTGGCCAAACTTGACAATTTCAGTATCAGAAAACTCAACGGCTTCATCCCCCGCCATGCAATTGATACCCGAAACAATATACCCCCTATAAAGCTCACGCCCGCCCGTAACGCGATACAGATCATCGCCTTGTCTCACTGTAACTGTTTTGCGGCTCACAGTGCCATTCTTTCCCGCAATATCCAACTCTAAGCGCGCCTTAAAGCCATGTTTGTGTGATACGGATTTCAAGGCAATATAGGGACGGTTAAAATCTTGCTCTATCTGATTAGAAGAAACACAAATTTGCTTTACCAGTCCTTTTTGATAAGCATCAACAGGTGTTAAACGATATAAAAGATTAATCTCATCTTTATGCGTGGCACTATAGCGGAAAACACAAAGCGGGTTAAGGCTCGCAATAGCCTCCTTCGCTTTTGCTGTATTATCCACCGATTGCGGTTCATCTATGATCACAATCGGTTTTGTATCTTGGATATAACGCATAGCACTTTCGCCATTCAATCTATCTTGCGGAAGGTTGATAATATTTTCTGCTTTTTTAAATGCATCAATATTGATAATCATAATTTCAATATTGGTAGAGCTTGCAAATTGACGAATTTGCGAAAGATCTTTTGAATTATAAATAAAATAACGATAGGGCAGATTATCAAACTCTGCTTGAAAATGCTCTCTTGTTACCTGAAGTGATTTATATACCCCTTCGCGAATAGCAACACTTGGTACGACAATAATAAATTTGGTAAAGCCATAGCGTTGATTTAACTCAAAAATCGTCTTGCTATAAACATAAGTTTTGCCTGTTCCCGTTTCCATCTCAATAGAAAACTGCTTTTGCTCTAGCGTCTCACTCGCCAAGAGTTTATTGTTCTGTTGCACCTCTTGTAGATTTGCTAATATGCTTTCATCACTAATTAATAATTGATTACCACAACCAAATTCATTTAACGCTAATTGTCCTTGTTCTAAATGCAAGAAAATAGAAGAATTCCGTCGTGGTTGGCCTTTAAATAAATCAATGACGCTTTTAACCGCATCATTTTGAAATTCTTGTTGTTTAAATTTAAGTTTCATATCGCCGCCCCAATCGTCTCTCTATAGTTTAAATTTTATCAAAACTTACTTCATTGTCTTTAAAGATAAAATCGCAATTAATAAGCGCCTCATCACTTTTAAAGGCCGCATCAAGCGCTACGATTTTTACGGGCAAATACTTTATCATCTCTTCCGCATCTTCGGGTTCAAAGGGCGGGTCTATAGCTATAATTACCAAGACATCGCCTTCGCTCTCGCCTATATAATAGAATTTTTTGCCATTGATTGGTAAAGGATAAATTTTTAAATCCAGTGGCCAACCATATTTAAGTATGATTTCGAAGATAATATCTTGATGAGAGCGCTCGGGATTCACCCCCTGCAAAATATGATCCAAGCGCATTTGCAATTTTTCTTTAACATCAAGTGCATTCGGATCAATCGGGCTATCGTCCCATATGGAAAAGTTGGAACTATCGAGCTCTAGAACGCGAAATCCGGTGTCTAGAGGCTGCTCGCTTGTGAGTTCTGCTTCATGCTTTTGCTTGATTTGTGTACCAGCGCGGCGAATACGTTCGCTACCTATATCGCAGATAGTTTTATAACCAGCTTTATAGGCTTCGCTCTTTTCATCACATAATTCAGGCAATTGCACCATGATGAATTTGCGATTACCACCATCTTCGGCATTCAAAGCCATCACTGCATGCGCTGTTGTACTAGAGCCAGCGAAAAAATCGAGAATGATGTCGTTGTCACTGGTCGTCTGTTCAATCAATTGCTTTATAAGACTCACACCCTTGGGATGATCAAAAAATTGGCCGCCTAAAAGTTCTCGTAATTGTTTGGTCGCTATAAAATTCATATCTGTTTCAAGCATTGTACTAAATGGTTTAGTTTGAGATTTAACTTCTGTTTGATGACGTTTATAAGTAGGCGTACCTTGTCCGTTTTTTGGGAAGATCACCTTGCCTTCTTTGATGATGTTTGCCATTCGTCCTTTTTCATAAGCCCATACACGATTGGGATTACACTGGTAAACTACACCCGTTTGTGGATCAGTAATCGGGTAATTAAGATTTGGCCGCTCTGATGCTGTTTTATTGCATGTCAAATTATCAGCCATCCAAGGCCCGCGCGGGTCATTATCGGGGTTGGTATAATTTGCAAAACTCTTTTGTACTCCACTAAAAACAGTGTGCCTGCGACTATAACACAAAATGTAATCATGGTCTGTACTTACATTGTTTTGCGCATCATTAGCACCAGTGCGTTTCCTCCACACCAGCTGCGCAACAAAATTCTCTTCGCCAAACACTTCATCACATACTTTGCGCAAATTATGAACTTCATGATCATCTATTGAGATAAAAATCACCCCATCGTCACGCAATAAAGTCTGTGCCAAACGCAAGCGCGGATAGATCATATTGAGCCACGCAGTGTGAAACCGCCCCATTGTCTCAGGATTCGATTTTGTCGTTTGGCTCGTCACTTCCTTATATCGCGCCAATGGGTCTTTAAAATCATCACCATAGATAAAATCATTACCCGTATTATAGGGCGGGTCTATATAGATCATCTTCACTTGGCCAAAATAAGCCCGCTGGATAAGTTTTAACACTTCAAGATTATCGCCCTTAATATAAAGATTATGTGTATTATCAAAGTTTACGCTCTCCTCGCGCTTCGGGCGCAATGTCGCAAATGAAGGCTTTTGAGCAAGCTTTAAACTTGCTCCTTTGCCCTTCCATTCAAATTTGAACTTCTCAAAATCATTATCAATATATTCGCCGCATAGATTAAGAAGCTGATCTATATTGAGCTTTCCCTCAGCAAAACATTGCGGAAAGGCTGCTTTTAACTTTTCTATGTCTGGATTAACTGGACTTTGACTCATGCCCTCTATTTTATCTTCACCTGCTATTATACTCATCTTTGCGCTTCTCCGTTACGCTTAGTATAAAATATGTCTATGAATATTTCTTTTGTACGTCGCAATTCCTTTTATCCTATTTATTTCTGTATCCTCTGCAAATTTACTTTCATGAAAAGTGTCGTATAAGCTGTTCTCTTTATTTTTTAAAGTTTCTTGTGCTTGTTTTATTTCTTTTTACTTACGCAAGTCAGCTAGATCAATTCGCATTACCACATTTTGATCATTTTGCTTTTCTTTAATTTACTTTGCAAGAGCAATAATTTCGCGCTCTAAATTGGCGCACTGTTTGGCATAATAAAGGCAGCAATTTTATATTTTTTCTTGTGTGCTATTATGGCACTTACAAACATTATCAGTAAGCTTATCAATTGGCACAAGCACATCCAAAATATGTCTATCTTTTAGCCTTGTCCTATTTCTGACAAATCGAAGAGCTGTATCGTCAATTTGACGACATGCCACCATAGGTAATTTTAAAATTGCGTCACATGTGGCTTAGTCAAGCACATACAAGTACTATCACTGTCAACTAAAACATAAATTTCTTCATCATTTATTTCGATGCAATAAAAACCAATTTCTCAAGGGATTATGTCGGCATCCACTTCTAGTTCTCCCTTGTCCGTGCAAGCAAGATTTGCTAAAATACCTTTTACGGAGGGTAAAAACACCCTCAAACGTCCGACAACATGTTGAAAATCTTCCCCATGCTATAAAACGCTTTACCTTTATAGGTTTTATACTGTGCGTCAGATTCATAATAAAATATAGCTCTTATCATTTTGTCCCTGAATGATTTGGCCTTACCAATCATATAATTAGGATCGCAAACCATGCTTCTACAATCTGCCATAGGAATGTATTAATCTCTTGCACTCACTCCTTAAATATATTGCGGCATGATTTTTACATTATCAACAACGTTGGTATTCATTGCCAACCTTCATGACAATAAGCTTTAACAAAGCTTTCGCCTGCTTCTTTTTGTCATCCAGTGAGTTAAACTCCTAAGCCTTCTTCGGTGAATTTACGTCTATATATAGCGCCGCGTATTGGTTTTATCGCTTGTTTAAGCACCTTTCTTGTCCCCTGTCACCCTCTCATCCACGCCTTAAAAGGACAAAAAATAAATGGCCATTCCAATTGATGTCGGTAATATGCTTGGCAATAGCTTTCAAGCTTTTGTAAATCTTTCCCTCATATTGATAGCCTTTTGGCACCACAAGCACATGATGCGTTTGTCCTAAATAATCGTCACTGAAATAAGTGTGTCATAAGGCTTTGGACTCCTACATTGACGTATACTTTACAGTGGCTATTTCTTGCTCTAATTGTTTACAACTCATTGTCTAATCCTCTCAACACATGAATGTTCTATTTCCTCGATTAGTCAGAAATAGTGTGTGTTCACAAAGTTAGACCAAAATGCAATTATGTCGAAAAATAACCAACGCTCAGCGCAAAAAAACAATTTATTCTTTTGCATTGGATAGCTCACCCCCCTCCACGCTTAGAACCAATAAACCTAAGCTTATTGATCACGTTTTTCTGTATACCTCAATCGATCAAACACAATTTAAATAAACTCCTCAATAATGACGGTATCTGCTAACTATACGCCTAAGCTTGTTACTACTATAAGTCTACCGCGCACCCAAAACGAGAAATTTATATCCTATTGAAAAAAATAATAAATTTAGAAGATCCCTTCTTAAACTAAGTCTCGACTAAATAAGATGGTTTGGGCATTTTTAGCAAAAAGAGAGAAAAATTCACTGTCTCAAGGAACTTGAGCTACGTTATCGATCATATGCAAAAAAGGCTGAGAAGTGCAGATTTCTTAAAGAAACAAAAGAAATGAGAATAGTTTTATAAAGGAAAATGGTACTGCACGCGATACATCGGTGCTAACGTTCTCTTTAAAAACACACAGATAATTACAACTAGCTTCAAAAAACAGCCTTACCAATGAAGTACTCGCTAGAGGGTTGCGTGCACAACACAATAATGACACACTGATTCCCGCAAGCGTGCTTCACATATTGTACGCATAGCCTGTACAGAGTCTACCGCTCCTAAATACTCAAACGTAAAAACGTAATGCTACTGGATCGTATAGTGAC
>NZ_JBHILX010000089.1:0-1080 GCF_042193585.1 Bartonella sp. PS7NMGDW | reverse complement strand
ATCCTGCAGGAGGTTTATTAAACTGGCATCCCATTATAACTAATAAAGCTATGCAACTCAATAATTTAAAGATTTGTTTCATCTTTTCCTCCTTAAAGGGACTTGTACTCGATGGGAAAGTCCATATATATCTCGACATTTTGGACCCGCATCTCCAAGGCAAGTATGGGGATTTATGGGATCTGAGAACATATTCCACATTTCTTTCCACCAGTTACTACCAGCAGGTATTGTCTCGTAAGTATAGCCATTGCCGCCAATAATTCTGCTGACAAAGTCATATCTATGCCCATCAAAGCCAATCGTGGTTTGTTTGCCATCACTCACATAACCTAACAGACCGGATGCAACTAAAACATTAAAGGCTGGTCCATAGAAATTGATATTCGTGTTGTTGGCTATACCGTGAACACCTTCTTGTTTGAAAGAATTCAGCATATTCCCCAATGTCATCGTCCCGCGACTATGTCCATAAAGTTCTAATCCTGTAAGACCATAGCTATACATCAAATCTTTTGCTTCTTGTGTTGAATTGGTCAAACCCCAAAAGTTATTTTCCATAAACTTCTGATAGCCCGCGACCAAAAGTTCTGAGATAGCAGAATCGGCTTCTGGGAACACAACAAAATAAAGCGGTTCATTTTTATTCTCCGCATGTTGCTCTGCATAAACAGCAGCCTCATAGGGTGGTGTAAAAATGCCATTCAAAGAAACATTGACCTTGCCATCAGGACCAGCTTGTAAGTGCTGCTTTTCCTCATCCGTTAAATAATGAAACTTAGGGATTTTTTGTCCACGAGCGTCTTCTATAGGTTCTCCATTTTCATCTGTTTTATAGATTGTATTGCCCTGTTCATCACGGTCGACCACAGCGATGGGGTGTTCTTTGATAAACATGGTTCTATAGGAGTCATCGCTGTATTTAAACCCTTCTTCCAGCAGTTGTATTGCCATTTCACGGTTTTCATGGACGATTTGTTCCAGCTTGCCTACATCGAGTTGTTGTACACCCTTATGGGCAGTGGCAGTATCACGATTAAGGGAGGCTATGGCTTGCTCAACATCTTGCCCTGTCAATGC
>NZ_JBHILX010000088.1:0-1090 GCF_042193585.1 Bartonella sp. PS7NMGDW | reverse complement strand
TAATTTCTGATTTGAGATTTTTCCTTTAATGCTTACTTTTTTTATTGAATCATAAAAAGCTATAGACATCAATACGCTCTTACACATCTTTATATACTTTGAATCTTGTTGCTAAGCCCCTGCTTGCCGCGTCTGGGCACCACTTTTTGTTTTTCCTTATTTAATATCTTGTTTTTATTATATTTTTAACATGATGGATTCGTAAATAAAGGTTAGGGAATAGGATTTTGTGACATGGCTCTCAATTATTGCGAATCAGGTTTTTTAAAGGGCATAATCAACTTTTTACTTAAATAAATCTGAATGCGTACCTGTCCTATCAAAATGGATGTGCTCTTCGTCAACTATATAAATTAACAACCAATCGGATTCTATATGAAGATATCGACGAGGCTTTTAATTTCCTTGTAATGCATGATCATTTAAAATAGATAGCAATTGCTTCTTATTAACTAGAAGTTGCATAACTTCTGTGAACTTTCGCATATCTTTTCCACGTTTTTTTGCTCATTTTACATCCTTTTTAAACTTTCCTGAATAACTCACTGAACGCATAATCAAATATCCAATTGCTTAATCAAATCAGCAATATTTTCAGCATAAAAAACATCTTCATTGCTATCATTTTTATGAAAAGTTTCAAGCGTTTCTTTATTGGGTATCTTATTATTTTCAACGTACACACGAATAAGATCACGTAAAATTTGAGATGCTGAACAGTGTTTTATTTCAGCTATAGCCATAAATGCGCTTTTTAGATTTATATCTACTTTAGCTGCTATAAGTCACTTTTTTCACTCATAATATTTCCTCTTTAAGAATATTAATGATTATACATTATTTAACTTAGTTAAACATAGTGTAAATTATCATTAATATTAATTTCTTTTCTTAAACAAAAAGTTTTTCAACTTTTTGTTAGTCACTTTTTGAGGTATGAAAAGCTATTATCTACGGCATCCACGAAACGGGAAAAATCTATTACGAACATAAAGACAATCAATTTCATGATACGTGACATCATCTTCAAGCCTTGATAGGTCTCTATCATCTCGTGAAGAAGCTGTTGTTCTTTTTCTGTAAGATCTTT
>NZ_JBHILX010000087.1:0-1090 GCF_042193585.1 Bartonella sp. PS7NMGDW | reverse complement strand
CGTGGCTCTAGGGTAAATTCCCAGTTGGAACAGTCGTGTTTATGGATGTCGAGTGCTGGTAAATTGTCACCGCTTAAAAATAAAAACTTATTGTCCTTGATTAAAAAACGTGCCCGCATACGGTCAGCAAGGCGGGTTAAAAAATCAACAGCCGATTGATCTGTACGAATCACATAAGGTAAAGTTTGTTGGGTGAACTGGGGACTGACCTTTGCTTGATAGCCATGGCGTTTAGCGAGTGTCTCAACAATCTCACCAACAGTTTGGTGGTCAAAATGTTCACTCACCTGTTCTTTGAGCTCTTTACGCATCGAGGCACTTTTGCCACAAAGGCGCAAGATCTCTCCATCACTGCCCCCACAACTCACAACCGATTCGACAACAAAACACCCCATAAAAGCACTGATGCTGTTCTCATAGCCAAAAATCACCTGCAGAGCGTTTCCTGTTTGTGGAACCTCTAAATCATTGCCACTATCATCAAACTCTGCTTCAAATGTATCGGCTTCATTACCGGCATGATCCGTGATAGTTGCAGTTAAAAGACGCTGGTAAAAAACCTCATGAACAGGTTTGTCTCCCACCTTGACCACAATAAAGGGGTGTGTGCGCATTAATCCCATAACCTCTTCACCATGCTTTGGGGATTAGACAACACAAATTCAGGCAGAATAACCGTTAAGCCTCGCGGTAAAAGCACACCATATTTGGCAATCTCTGGATTAGCTTCCAAGGTGGCTTCTAAATAGCCTTTGAGTAAACCAGCTTGCCTCCGGTCTCTGAACACTGCCATGGCATGGTGAAAGCAGATAAGATCAAGACTCATATCCTCTAGCTCTACAACAACATGCTTTTCTGGTATCTTCATAGAATTTGTCCCACTTGGGTTTGTCCCACCTGATATTGACCTTGTGGTTTTCCGCCATTAAAAAAGGGCAAGAGCGTAATGGAATAGCGGATGCGCTGGGATTGACCAGAGCGACTAATATAGTCGTGGTCTTTATTGATCGTGGTGATCACCACGGGACCATGGAGAAGGACACTATAGGTCGTATCATTGATCCAACGAAGCATCTGCACCGGCTTTGCT
>NZ_JBHILX010000086.1:0-1091 GCF_042193585.1 Bartonella sp. PS7NMGDW | reverse complement strand
CACCCAATTCAGATGAATCTTTCTTGTTGACGCTATATTCTGATCATTGTGCATATATAAAACGCATTCCAATTGATTGGATTGTACAACCTGTAAAGACAAAACTCTAACACCCCAAAACCAGTCTTTTAACACAAGCGTGATTCACGCCACGGGTGAATTGTACGCAAATCAAGGAAATAAACCATGGAAAAAAAATACGAACTTACTGATGAAACAATTGAAGTTGATGGCAAAACTCTCCACCGCATTCGTGCTTTAAGGGATTTTGATGATGTCAAAAAAGGAGATCTTGGTGGTTTTATTGAAAAGGAATATAACTTAGGTCATAAAGGTAATTGCTGGGTGTATGATGATGCCAAGGTGTATGAAAGCGCTACCATTTTTCATAATGCTAAGATATTTGATGGCGCTTGTATTAGTGGAAATGCTTCAGTTTATTCTGATGCACAAGTTTACAGTCGTGCTGTTGTTTACGGTAATGCAGAGGTTTCTGGTAGTGCACATGTTTTTGGTGATGCTGTTGTTCGCGACAAATCTCATGTTTGCGGTGATGCAGAAGTTTACAATGACGCACGTATTTATGGTGACGCAACAGTTTTTGAGAATGCACGAATAAAGAATAGTGCCAAGGTTTACGACAATGCTCGTGTATATGGGAACGCAATAATTTGTGGTCCTGCTCTCATTTATAACAATGCTAAAGTTTATGGTGATGTCATTATATCATGCTCCAATTTCACGTATGAGGATGATGTTAATTATGGAAATGTTGAGATTTTTGGAGATGCAAAAGTTTATGATAGTGCTCGCATTTATGACGCAGTCAAGATTTTTAGAAATGCCGAAATTCGTGGATTAGCTAATATTCGCGGAAACACGAGAATTCCTCAAGACATAAAAATTTAACAACCAACCAGCCTTTTAACAGATGCGTGATTCACGCCACGGGTGAATTGCGCGCAATGTAGGAAATCAAGATGACAAATTCCACTTTTTTAAAAGAAATGGCAGGAAAATATGGATTTTCTGCTGAAGAATTTCGAGAAACAATCATAAAAACTTGTATTGGATATAAAAATGCTAGTGTC
>NZ_JBHILX010000085.1:0-1121 GCF_042193585.1 Bartonella sp. PS7NMGDW | reverse complement strand
TTTTCAGTGGAAATGGTTTTGGTCAAACGTCCACCAACACGGATTAACCATTGAGAAGGATTGTTCATATCAACAGTAAAATTATCAGCATCTTCAATGGTGTTAAACATCAAATGTTGATAAGCAATTTGTGCTTGTGGCTCGAAGGTTAAACCTTCCATTCCCGTTGCAAATTCTTTGCCAACAGTGGTGGAGATACTCAACATTTTGGCATTTTTCAATTTTGCGGTATTTCCTCTGATGGCATTGCCGATATCTCCTTTTATTATCCCATAGGATAACAGTGTATCCATATAGAAACCACTGTCATGCTGCACGCTGCCATAAGCTGTTAGTGACCATTTATCCAATGTGCTCTTACTTGCATCCTGCATCTCTTTTGGAGTGAAAGATAGTCGCCCATAGGTGCCTACAAGACCGAAATGTGTTGTGGTATTTTGCCCTTCAATTGCTGCTAATGTGACACCGGCTTGGAGAGCAGCATAGCGGATATCAGCGCCATAACCATATTTGAGAGGTCCGCGTTCAGAAGATAAAGTTCCTGTGCTTCCATAGGTGTAAAGGAAGAAACCGGTTTGTTTTTCCTCTTCTTTTCCTAAGACAGATGTTCTCATTGTGGCTAAAAGTGCATTTTGTTTAGCTATATCGGTTAGTCCCGTGTAGAAGAGAGCATTTGGCATGACTAAGTAACTGGCCGTTTGTGCTACAGGGGCGATCACACTTGGACCAGAACCAGAATCCGTTTCAAGAATTTCTTTATGTAAGCGGAAATCCCAGAAATTTTCATTCTTTTCATCAAACAGATTTTGTGCAACATCGGCTTGTCCGTGGCTTGACTCTGGTCCATAAGCCGTTAGCGTATATTTATAAGGTAAACGACCTCTTGTGGTATAGCCATTGACAAGTTTGAAAGAGTCTTCTTTTGCTTCTCCAGAGACTTGAATGAGTGAAAGTCCACCTATATTGGAAGGATCAGAGGCATTGACTACACTATCTTTATCCCCTGTATCGCTTTTGATATAAACTGTTGTAGAGCCTGAGACATCCCCATGGATCAAAAGTCTATCGGTTTTTTGGTCATTTATTGCAGCACCATCACTCCAAGCAATGTTGAAGTAAAT
>NZ_JBHILX010000084.1:0-1122 GCF_042193585.1 Bartonella sp. PS7NMGDW | reverse complement strand
GATCAATTTTAGTGAAAAGTTGCGTGAACACTGTAAAGTCCATGGAATTCCTCTTTAATGAATTTTCAACTTTTTATCACCTTGAAACATAGATATATGCTAAACGTGTCATTTTCATTTATACATTACCCAAGTATTTGCATTACGATATCTTGGCTTTGATAAAATCTTTGTGCCTCTTTGAATTGTTCGGATAGTACTGAACTTTCTACAGTGGCTTTTGTTTTTATCGTATGGTAGGCATCCCGTTTGTTTCATGGTTAAAAATTTTCATATCAAGTTCGCGTCTTTTCCTTTTGATAAGTGATTGCTCAGCATTACGTAAATGCGCTACCATTTCCATCTTTATAAATTCATTTTGGATCATGGTTAACGAACCATCGATATGTGCTTGAAGATCTGCAGTATCTTTCAGGTTTTCTTTTTTTTGAATTTCATCTAATAGATGTTGGAGGTATTTAAAACGATTTTCTACGTTTTCAAAAGTTTCTAAACTTACAGCTTTATCTTGTATCGATGCAAATTGTAAACGCTCCGAAATAGCTTTGCCCATTTGATCAAAAGTCCCAGAAATTTTGTTTTCTTCCTCTAATACCTTTTGATATGATTCCCTTGAAAGCTTATCACGCTTATAGAGCGATTCTGGTTCTTTGAGAAAAAAACTAGAAAAGTCAATTGTTTTAGATCCAGTTTTCTGATTCTTTGTTATAGCTTGATAGGCTTTTTCTATTTGTGAAACTTGTTTTTTTTTCAACTCAAGCTGTTTTTTTAAGAGCTCAATAATTTCTCCTTTTTTTAAAAGCTGAAGGATTTCCGAATATTCTGCTGGTGGAGCAGGTTGTGGCGGTGGAGCAGGTTGTGGCGGTGGAGCAGGTTGTGGCGATGGAGCAGGTTGTGGCGGTGAAGCAGGTTGTGGCTTTTTTCTACGTCTAATTTTAACATTTCTAGTGTGTGTTGAATCTGTATAGCCAGGATATTCCCACACCAGACGTCCTCCTATTATGACGAGTCTTTTTTCAAGTCTATCATAGTTCCTTTCGCTATTTGCATGTGCCAAATTTATCATTCCCCAAATGGTAATCATTCCTGTTATAATAAATCGCTTTTTCATCTGTCTCCTCG
>NZ_JBHILX010000083.1:0-1154 GCF_042193585.1 Bartonella sp. PS7NMGDW | reverse complement strand
CTATTGCCATACTTTATGCTCCTTTAAATGAGGGGTGAATGAAAATGAATGGGAAAAATGAGAGGTAAAAAGCCGCTCTTGAGAAAGGTTTGTTTTCAACAAGCACTTTCTTTTTATAAATATCTTGACTTAGTCCCAAAATGGTACTAAGATTGATAAAAATCAGGATACACTTATGAAAATTGTTAAAATCTCCACACTTCAAACTTTTTGGACTCGATATCCTGATGCTGAACAACCATTAAAAGCATGGGTAGATGAAGCTAAAAACGCACAATGGCGTTCTCCTCATGACATTAAAGAGAAATATAAAAATGCAAGCATATTAAAGAATAATCGTGTTGTTTTTAATATTAGAGGCAATGATTATCGTTTAGTTGTTTCAATCTTTTATCCAGCAGGTTGGCTTTACATAAAGTTTATAGGGACGCATAAACAGTATGATGCGATTGATGCCAACACTGTAGAACTAAAGGAATTTAAGAAATGAATATCAAACCAATTCGTACAGAGAGAGATTATCAAGAAGCTTTAGAAATTGTGTCTGCAATGTTTGACAATCAACCTAAAGAGAATACTCCAGAATTTGATCAAATGGAGGTTCTTGTGTTGTTGATTGAAGCGTATGAAGCAGAACACTATCCTGTTTCTCCTCCTCACCCGATTGAAGCTATTAAATTTAGAATGGAACAAATGAACTTAAGTGCTAAAGATCTTGTTCCTGCGATTGGTCATTTAAATCGTGTTTATGAAATCTTGAGTGGTAAAAGAAAATTAACACTGCGCATGATTAAAAATTTGCACCAACAGTTTAATATCCCACTGGAAAGCCTAATAGCTTAGACTTGTTTTTCTTTTCTCCACCTCATGCGTAAAGAGAAGAATAGGCGCATGGAGGGGATAAATTTGCACGTTAACATCAAGGATTTTACGACCATACCAACGGCTGTCTGATCAAATATTGCTAAAAACTCAGATCCCTTGCCATTCTTAATAAAGTGAATACGAAGTTTAAATTCTATTGTCATTTTGCTCTCCAAATTAATGAAGAGACCATAACAATCATCTACACTCTCTCATAAGACTGACACTGTCAGTCAAAAATGGTTTTAAAGAAAGAAAATCATACAAGCCTTATCGCCTAGACTTGATTA
>NZ_JBHILX010000082.1:0-1171 GCF_042193585.1 Bartonella sp. PS7NMGDW | reverse complement strand
ACAGTAAAAAATATTCGCACTGAAATTGAGCTATTTTCATAAATTAAAAAATGAAATTAAGAAAAGATCAATTATCGCAAACTATACACTTTACTTTGGTGTCAAAATTATAATAATGACAACAAACATCAGAATGCATATAATAGTAAAAAAGAGTCACATTAAAATGAAGTCGATCATTCTTATAATTTTGATTGCAAACATTTTATCAGCTTGTGCATTAGCACCAAAGCTAAAACAGCCAAATGATAGAAACCGTGTGCCTATTAATAAAACAATCCCTGCCGAAATTAAGCGAGGAGACAGATGAAAAAGCGGTTTATTATAGCGGGAATGATCACCCTTTTGGGAATGATAAATTTAACTCTAACGTCTAACTTTAGTTGGGGTTCTGGAACTCAAGGTTCAACTGTCCAAACTCCTCCCCCTTTTCCAGAAGCAGAATATCTGAAAATTATTGATTTGTTAAAACAACAAATTAAAGCAAACGAAGACCAGATCGAAAACACGAAAAAAGTCTATCAGTCTATAACAGGAAATAAAAAAATAAAAAGAGAAGAATTATCGAAATTTTTATTAAAACATTCGCCTTTTTACCCATCTACCCACAAAACATACAAGGGTTTATATAGCAAAAACTTCAAAGGTCATCCTTATTTCGAACAGCTTATAACTGAAGTTAACGGAGAAGAGTGGAGAGTCATCCTCCCGTACATAGAACATAAAATACTATACGATATGCTTAATAAGCGTCTTCAATATAGTGGAATTGTCGATAAAGCTGTAAGTTTGCAAACTTTCCAAGATGCAGAGAACCGCTTTACACAAATTGCCGGTTTCTTAAAAGATATAGATAAAACAAAAGATCTGAGAGAAGTTTTCGAGCTGCAAACACGTATCAGAAACATGTCAGCGGTACTCCAAAATGAATATACGAAGCTACAAATGGTCAGAAATTTAAGCAATAATGAAGAGTTTCTTATCGAAATGCAAAAACGTATATTGTATAAGAGAGTTATGAACAATGCCTTCACACGTGTGCCTCAAATAAGATTTTAGCCACTAAAGCTCTTTACAAGATTTGCTTTTTTTTCATAAAAACAAAAGCCACTGTAGAAAGTTCAGTACTATCCGAACAATTCAAAGAGGCACAAAGATTTTATCAAAGCCA
>NZ_JBHILX010000081.1:0-1176 GCF_042193585.1 Bartonella sp. PS7NMGDW | reverse complement strand
TGGACGGGGCGGGTATGGTGGAATTCCTTTCAACTTGATTTTGTTCAGTTGCCTGAACGCAAAAGCCTTGAAGTCATTGAAGCGATTACCGACCTTTCCAAAAGTTTGCGCTCTGATTTTCGCCGTGGGACCTATGGTTATGATGTGCAAGCTGTTGAATGCAATATGTCACGCCTTGATGACAGCATGTTGGAGTATGAAAGCGGTGTTCGTTTAACAGCTGGGGACACTTTGTTTTCCTTTGGACGCACAACAGAGATCAATCACACGCTCACAAGAGAAGAAGGCAAGCTTATTGGCAATTGGATAGATGATGGGGATGAAGAATTAAGCTGGAACCAAATCGATTATCCATGGGATATGGCAAATTTTCCGTGGTGTTCGGTCAAAAAACATGAACGCGATATGCTGATGGCAGAATGGTTTCATGGTCGCACGCTTTATCTCGTGTTAAGAGACAGCCAAGATGGCGTGATTGGGTATCAAAGATGCTATGCTGTAGCGCCTGTCGAACAGGCTTTGGATGGTGTGTACAGCCATTGTGGCGGCAGATTTAACCCTTCCACAACAGGCACTCTGTTGTTTCTTGCTGCCCGTACAGACTTTCACGATGTTGACGGCAAACAAGCCGCATTTGTTTCTGTTCTCGTTCATGCCACCCCCGCAGAAAACATAGCGGTTGGCAAGCTTTGGTGTGACGCCAATGAACTCAATGGCGGTGTCGAGATACTCAAAACGCCTGTCAATATTCCTTTGCGTGCCGATGTTCGCGAACAATTCAAGATTTTATTGAGGTTTTAATATGAAGCATGAAAGTGGTTTACCCTTTGCAATTGACAGATCTCGCGGCAAAGAGGAACAACAAAGCGTTGTCTTTTACGGCACGCGTCCCTTTATTCAAAGTGGTGAACTGAATGAGGTTCAAACCATTATAAGAGGACGGCATGACCGCTTGGGGCGCCTTGTGGCACAAGAAGGAGATCGCGTTGAACGGGCTGATGCTTTTGTCAACAAAGAGACAAGGACCGTAACGTTAACGGATGGCAAGATTTATATTGCAGGCGATATTTTCCCCGTTGCACCTGCGGTACTCAACAATGTTTCCATGATTGGACGCTTGGAAATTGGTGTGAAGCTACAAAAAAAATGGATAACACACGAAGATGATCCAGAGCT
>NZ_JBHILX010000080.1:0-1189 GCF_042193585.1 Bartonella sp. PS7NMGDW | reverse complement strand
AACAAGCATTATTTATTCAATGATCTTAGAGACGATACCGGCACCAACAGTACGACCACCTTCACGAATAGCAAAACGAAGCTTCTCTTCCATCGCTATCGGAACGATCAACGAAACATCCATGGCAACATTGTCGCCTGGCATAACCATTTCCGTTCCTTCTGGAAGCGTAACAATACCTGTAACATCCGTCGTACGGAAGTAAAACTGAGGACGATAATTCGTGAAAAATGGTGTATGACGTCCACCTTCATCTTTTGTCAAAATGTAAGCTTCTGCTTTAAAACGTGTATGAGGCGTAACAGATCCTGGCTTCGCCAATACTTGACCACGCTCAATCCCTTCACGGTCAACACCACGAAGCAGAGCTCCTATATTATCACCCGCTTGACCCTGATCTAAAAGCTTGCGGAACATTTCAACGCCTGTAACTGTCGTCTTAGACGTTGGACGAATACCGATAATCTCGATTTCCTCTCCAACTTTAATAATACCACGCTCAACACGACCTGTTACAACTGTTCCACGACCCGAAATCGAAAACACATCCTCTATCGGCATCAAAAATGGTTGATCAACGGGACGTTCAGGGGTTGGAATATAATTATCAACTTCACTCATTAAAAGACGAACGGCATCTTCACCAATGCTTTTATCCTTATCCTCAAGAGCTGCTAAAGCAGAACCCTTAACAATTGGTATATCATCGCCTGGAAAATCATATTTGGATAAAAGTTCCCGAACCTCAAGCTCTACAAGCTCCAAAAGTTCTGCATCATCAACCTGATCAACTTTATTAAGAAAAACAACAATTGCTGGAACACCAACCTGACGCGCAAGCAAAATATGCTCACGTGTCTGAGGCATTGGACCATCAGCTGCTGAAACAACCAAAATAGCACCATCCATCTGTGCTGCCCCTGTGATCATGTTCTTCACATAATCAGCGTGTCCCGGACAATCAACGTGCGCATAGTGACGATTTTCCGTTTCATACTCAACGTGTGCTGTAGAAATAGTAATCCCACGTGCGCGTTCCTCTGGGGCAGCATCAATTTGATCATAGGCTTTAAATTCACCAAAATATTTCGTAATCGCTGCTGTCAACGAAGTCTTCCCATGATCAACGTGACCAATCGTACCAATATTAACATGCGGTTTTGTTCGTTCAAACTTGCTCTTCGCCATC
>NZ_JBHILX010000008.1:0-117196 GCF_042193585.1 Bartonella sp. PS7NMGDW | reverse complement strand
AACATTAGAAACATTGTGCGAAGCGTGCTTTATAGAGAAATGTTAGAAAATCCTATTCCCTAACTTTTATTTACGCGTCCCTCACTGTAAAAAAGCTGTATAAATACAGCAAGTTATTTTTACATAAAACTTACATGTTATCCGTGAATGGTATAAAGGTAAATCCATTGAGCACCACGATCTTTACGCTTCATAAAGGAGTAAGCAGGTGCATATTTGCTAGCTCGTGGGTGTTGCTACAACCCTTGGCATTTGAGACGGTTCATTAGGGGTATTTTTAATCCTTTCTTAATAGTTTTTATCCAAAAGGGCTCTGCCCGCTTGTAACTTGCAAGAGATATGGTTTTTGTTGCTTCAACATGGAACGGATCTGAAATGAAAGAATCTTACGCTATTCTGGATTCTTATTTAACATGTAAAACAATGAACACTCTTTATAAATCAATGTATTGTCTTATGGTGGAGTTGGTGTGGCATTGAGATTTTAGAGGAAAAATATGCCTTTAAGAATTTATAACAGATAGCAAGTCTTTATAGCAGGTATATTAAATGCAGATCATCTAAAATAAATGGAGCGTCCACAGCGAAGAAGGGGCTAATTTTTTAAAATCCGCATGAATGCTTATTCTGTTGTGCTGTAAAAACATCATCGTTTGAGGTGTGGTGTAAGGTATAAAAACTTTATGCATGGGGTGTTTTGATGAGAGAGTGTAGTGAATATTCAAGAGAGGGCTTTCTTGTATAATTTTGTGAAAGGAACCATATGAAATGTGAAGCCGAGAGGGAGCTGTTTTTGAGAAGTTGGATTGTGTATCAACCAGTTTGAGGAGGGATTTGCATCCTTTGGTGTGTGGGAAGGAAGGCAAGAACAGAGCGTGTAGCACCCTATACTTATGTTTTTAAAGGTTTTAATTTTGATCAGAAATTAATTTTAAAATTGCTTTTTGTTTGACAGATGTAAGAATTCTAAAACTTTTTAAAAGCAAATATTCCTCTTTGCTCGAGGCGATTTCATCATAATGGTACGGGGTATGTTCTTTTTTGATGATATCAGCGTAAAAAAAGGCAATAGGGACATTCAATATATCGGAAATTTCCTTTAAGCGTCCTACGCTCACACGGTTTAAGCCTTTTTCATATTTCTGGATTTGTTGGAAAGTGACACCTAAATGATGCCCTAATGTTTTTTGAGACATTTTTAGCATTTTTCGCCTAAAGCGAATTTTTTTTGCCTACAAAAAGATCAATATTAAGATTTTGAGTTTGCATTTTCCCCCTCCGGTTGCGAGCGCCCTCGCATTGGTATTCCGGGAGCTTGAAAACACTGAACCCTAGTAGCATTTTGCTTTTAGTGCTTGGGGCACCTGGACATAGCAAAATCTCCCGGAATTCCGGGATACCCACACAGTGGGTTTATGTTACGCTAGGGTTTCGGGTTTTCAAGGCCCTATTGGTCGTTGCGTATACGACCAAAACATTTTCTAATTAGTAAAGTAATTTTAGGAGATTGGCAATAAAAATAGTTTTTCTTGAGATGGATAGATTTTTTTAAATGAGAGGTTGTTTGCCTTTCAACTTTTTAAGACTCGCTTACTAAACTCATGTTTTCAGATCCGCTTTTTACAAAGGTAAACCTTGGTTTTTAAGCTCAAGGCACCGCCTATGGTGCTGTTCTTAATCAATAACCAAAATGGCTTGTTTTGATGCGTCTGAGATATCATGATGATAGGGGAAACCTTTTATGAGTAAAGAGCCCTCATGCAAAATAAAATCAAAACAGAATAGATTTGGTTGTTGTATATTCACATGTTTGTTTTGAGAAGATATTTCTCAATGTTAGCGCCCATTTCACGAATGGCGTTTCGTAAAGTGTATAACGTAAAAGCTTCGATGAATGGGATAAAAGCTATATTTCTATCTTTACTGAAAAAAAAGATGCTTGGAGGGCACATACTCTTTGTCAGTTTAAAATATTACGACAGTTTTTACCTTTGAAAAGGAGGATAAAAGCTATTTTTTCTCTCTTCACGTGTTTTTATTTATACGCTCATCCTGCTTATAATGTGCAAGCGAATAGTTTTGATTGATTCAATATCAACAGATTTGAAATGAGAAAAGATATTTTGGTTTCTCATTATGTATGAATAATAAATTATTATTATAAATTAATAATTCTATACTTAGGGAAGCGTTTTTTTAAGGAGTTTTTTTGTTCGTTTTTAAGAATGTGCGTGTTTTAGATAAAAAACTGTATCAACGCAGTTATTGTTAGAATTAAAGTTTTTATGAGAAAAATGAGCATTGTGGAATGATAAGCTTTTGATATAAAGCGTTTTAGAATTTTGCACAACTTAACGATAACTTATTTATTTTATCATTTCTTATGATTGCTATAAGCGATGCAAAGTTGGAATATGGTTTGAGAAAGCAGATGACACAAGTATTATCTTTCGGTAAGTAGTTTTGAAATAAAAGACAGCTTTAAATGATAAATAAAGATAGGTGCACCATGAATGAACTTACCCATATTGAGACTATTATAACGCATTATGATGCTGTTTTTTGTGATGTGTGGGGTGTTGTGCATAACGGTGTACATGCATTTGAACCAGCGTTGAAAGCATTGTATAAAATTCGACAAATGGGAAAAAGTGTTATTTTATTAACCAATTCTCCTCGGCTACGGGAAGATGTTGCTGCTCAATTACAAAGCATGAATGTTCATCGTGACTATTATGATGCCATTATCACTTCAGGGGATGTAACGCGCGATCTCATTCGGACTGCTCCGCGTAAAGTTTTTTTTATTGGTTCACAACGTGATTTGGTGCTGTTTGAAGGGTTAGAGTGTGAATTTGTTGAAGAATGGGAGGCTTCTGTTGTCGTCTGTAGCGGTTTTCTTGAAGATTTTGACGAAGAACCCTCTGCTTATGAGGAGATGTTTCTTCGCATGCGGGCGCGGAATTTACCTTTTATTTGTGCTAATCCTGATGTGATTGTCCATTATGGAAATAAAGAATTTTGGTGCGCTGGTGCATTGGCGCGTCTTTATCAACAATTAGGGGGGGAAGTACGCATTGCTGGAAAACCTCACGCGCCTATTTATGAGTGTGCCTTTGAAAAACTTCAAAACATTCGTGGAATTGTGGAAAAAAGTCAAGTTTTAGCTATCGGTGATGGTCTTTTGACAGATATTAAGGGGGCAGCTCATTTTGGTCTTGATGCCCTTTATATTATGGGGGGGATTCATCATTATGATTATGCGCAAAATGGTGTGGTGGATAAGCAAGCTTTGCATTCTTTTCTTGAACGTCATGGTTATAAACCACAAGCAATCATGTGGGCACTTCAGTAATGGCTAATTTTTTGCGTTTTCAGGGGACTCACATGTTTCCCTCGGCTTGGCGGGGAGCCGTGTTGGCACTTGGAAATTTTGATGGTGTTCATTGCGGACATCAGATGGTGTTGCAAAAAGCGCTTGATTTCGCGCAGATAAAAAAGAAACCAGCAGTTGTTTTAACCTTTGAACCACATCCAAGAAGTTTTTTTCAACGTTCAGCTCCTGTCTATCGTTTGACAGAGGCAGCTGAAAAAGCTGAAATTTTTAAAGTCCTTGGCTTTAATGGCGTGATTGAACAGCCCTTTGATGCGCACTTTGCCACGCTTTCAGCGGATGAATTTATCAAATCGATTTTAAAACAGGTTTTTGATGTTTCAGTTGTGGTGACAGGGGAAAATTTTCAATTTGGTCATCAGAAAAGTGGAAATTCACATCTTCTTTGCCAAAGGGGAAAAAAATATGGATTTGAGGTTGTGCAAGTTCCTTGTGTTTCTCGTCTTCAAGATTCAAAACAGTTGATTATTTCCTCTAGTTTTATTCGACAGCTTCTCTCACAAGGGAACGTAGAAAAAGCGGCTCATTTGTTAGGGTATCACTATCGGGTATGCTCCAATATTATTCAAGGCGATAAACTTGGACGTCTTTTGGGATTTCCTACCGCTAATCAAATGTTGCCTTCCCAAGTTCGCTTGGCTCATGGTGTTTATGCGGTGCGTTTACGTCGTGCGAACGGTGTTTTGTATGATGGTGTTGCAAGCTTTGGTTGTCGTCCAACGGTTGTTAAAGATGGCGCGCCACTTTTGGAAACCTATTTGTTTGACTTTAATGACGACCTTTATGGGGAAAGCTGTACCGTTTCTTTTTTGCAGTTTTTGCGAGGACAAGAAAAATTTGATGGGCTTGAACCCTTGATTGCACAAATGCACCGTGATGAAAAAAAAGCAAAAGAAATTCTAAAGACAGCACAACCATTATCAAAGTTGGATAGGCTGCTTACTTTTAAAAATATGCCCTAAACTTATCTGAAAAAGAGAGAAGAGCCGTAAAAATAGCACTTAAAGTGATTATAATCACAAAGATATATTCCAAAACATCGTGGAATATATGTTTTTTCCGTTGTTGAGAGGAAGAATCGAATATCTGAATATCTGATTTTGGCATTATCTTTTTCAAAATTCATTTTATGGCTTTTCTTGTCATTCAAAAGTTTACTGCTTGTTTCTTTCTGATCGGTTAAAACCCATCATAAAAGATGCAGTAAAGAATAAGCCCCAGCCTATTTGGCAATAATAGACGTGAAGAGGGAGAAAGGCTGTTTTTTAAATTTCTTGCGATTTTAAGCTTATAGTTTGATAAAATTTAATCGATGACTCTTTTATAATGATATTGGGCTTATCTAAAACCTTACGTATGTGATGTTTGATATCATATGATGAATATTTAAAAAAGTTCGTTTGTTGAGTCTTGTGAAGTAGAGCGGTGGACAGCAGCTGTTTTGTGCTAACCAATTACGTAAATGAGAATGAAGCTGATGTAAAATGCTTTAAGTCTTGTTTCTCTCGTATGTTGTGACAGGAAATTCACATTAAGGAGACTACGATTGATTGCAGATAAAAAGAAATCATTGCGAGAAAGCAGGTGTACTTGTTTCAAAATTTCTAATGCTTTTGATGATAAAGGTACAACTTTGTTGTCCTAATACGTAAATGTTTCAAATTCTCAAGCAACGAATTGTCCATATATCTCCTTTGTCTTTCACAAATATAACACCTATAATGTAGCGGGAAGGCAGTCTTGTAAGGATATGAAAACGCAACGCCAATAATGTATTGTTGTTTTTTGAATAGGATCAAGCCCCATAGGTAAAATAAAATGCTGGAATATACTTGTTTTGCTAATTTACGCGCTTGTTTTAAAGAAATATCTCTCAACGCTTCCATATCCATTTTCACGATGGCACTCATGAATGGTATCTTGCAAGCGCCGTTGAGCGCTATCATCTTTATGCCTAATAAAATAGCAATCCGGTATCATCCGTTAATTGACAAGCCTTCAGTGTTGTACAGCCTTGGCTATTTGAAAGCGTTTATGAGAGGGATTTTTTCTTAACTCGTTTTATTTCACACGAACTCTTCCTGCTTGTGACATACAAGAAATACGCTTTTGATTGATTCACTATAAATAGACTTAAAATGAGATAATCTTACGGTATTAGGGTTTCTCACTCAACGTGAAAAATAATTAATTGTTATAAATCAATGTGTTGAAATTAACCATAGATTATAGCTTACAGCTTTTTTATAAAATATTCTGCATGCCTTTTATACGGAATATGGGGGTTTTCTTAGTGGTTTTACTGTTGTTTTAGGTGTCTGTGGCGTACGAATGAGCTCGTACTGGTAAAGGAAGAGACAAAGAAGGTGAAGCAGTGATAAAAGGTGAGGTGAAAATAAATTTCCTTGATCATCATATGAATTTTCATGCATTTTTGTGGCTTCAGGTGTGCATGCTTGTTGTATATTTAATAGCAAAGTTTGCTTGTAGAGCTTTATGAAGTGGGAATCCTGAGTGGAAAGTGCAAGACAAAGATTATTGACAGATTATTTTTACAGATCGATGTGTATTTAAGATTCTTCATCTTTTAAGGCGATGAGGAAGTGTATGAAACCTATGTTTAAAGACGTGCCAAACGATAAAGATGCAGCGAGCGTGCTCCGTGATGGCAATAGGCAAGAAGAGGGAGGGGGGCTGTTTTTAAAATTGTTTGCATGGCTTCAACAGCTGACTTTTCTATAGTTGGAGGAGAAATGGGAATGTGATAGGCTTTTATGCCATATTCATTTGCGACCGTTTTAATGCTAGAAAAGTCAGTTTGATGAAGTTCCTCGTGATCGGGGCGGTTACAGATAATTGTTTTAAAACCAGCTTGTGCCAATGTTTTGATATTTTCTATGCTAATTTGGGCGCTGATAAAAATATCAGGTTCAATTTGTTGTAAATTCATTTTTTATTCTCAATTGCACGATCTTCACGATACCCTCTGGTCTGGTATATAAAAGAACATAATGAAGGTAAGTTTTTCAATGGCATCTTAACAAAAATATTCTTTTTGTCGAGAAAATCTATTTGGGGAAAATGAGTTGTAAGATGCAACATATCTCACTTCGCAACATGTTCGTTATTCAACCTTATGCAAGACGGCTGTTTGGTTTTTATGGATGATCCATTGTGTTTACCCAGCATAGACATTCCATTGTGTTGCTTGTTCACACGCTTGCTATAGAGGTATCTTTATTTCTCTTAAGCCCATTTTACCCTGTTGAGCGTAAAGAGTATAAAATTCATGGATCACCACCCTCTTTACGCTTATGAAGAAGTAAGCTGGCACCATTTTTATATTTGCCAGCCCCCAATGTTATACTAAAGTCCTTGGCTATTGAGACGGTTCATAAGAAGCATTTTAAATCCTTTCTTGTATAGTTTTTACTCACACGCCAGCCCTGCTTGTAACGTACAAGAAATATGATGTTGATTGATTTAATATAAGAGGGCATGGAATGAGAGAATCTTCCTGATTTCGGCTCTCTCATTCAACGTGCAAGACAACGAATGCTCCTTATAGTTTGTTGTATATTCAGAGTGGAGTTCATTTGTAGCGTTGCATTAAGTGGACTGCATGAAGGGAGAAGCTCAAAAGGCAGGCGCGAGATAATAAGCTGGATCATTTACAGAGCATTGTTTACAGATTGATATGGATTTAAGAATCTTCGTTTTAGGGTGGGGGAAGAAGAGCGTGTCTCTTGTTTAAATTTATTTTTATTATTCTCAAGAGCATCATCTTCATAATGTTTTTGCTCATGCTAAAAGAATATTATAAAGACAAAATTGCGGGCTGTCATTTTATCCTAAAAATAGGAGAAATGGTTATTTTTCACGTATTGGATGCTTGCTTCTTTTATTACTTTCTGTATAATCGTAAAAACGATAATGCTGAAAGGCGTAATAAATGATCATTGGATTTTTGAATCAAAAGGGAGGCGTAGGAAAAACTACGTTGAGTGTTAATCTTGCGGCCAGTTTTGCGCGTACCGGTGCACGGGTATTGCTTATTGACGTTGATCCACAGGGGAGCGCATTGGATTGGGCTGCTGCGCGTGAAGATGCACCTTTGTTTTCGGTTATTGGTTTACCACGTGCAACGGTTCACAAAGAGATTACACAGATTGGTCATGGTTATGATCATATTATTATCGATGGTCCTCCGCGTGTGACTGATCTTGCTCGTAGTGCTCTTATGGCTTCGGATTTGGTGCTTATACCTGTTTTGCCTAGTCCCTATGATATTTGGGCAGCAGATGGAATTGTAAAGCTGATTGACGAAGCACGTGTTTATAAAGAAAATCTTAAATCTGCTTTTGTTATCAATCGTAAAATAGTCAATACAGCGATAGGGCGTGATGTGAACGAAGCTCTTGGCATATACCCCGTGCATGTTCTTTCTTCTAGCGTTGCGCAGCGCGTGATTTTTGCAGAAGCAGCAGCACAGGGGAAGGCGGTTTATGAAGTTGATAAGCAAGGACCAGCAACAGCAGAGATTGAAGCTGTTGCAGCGGAAATCAAGGAGTTAGCGCGATGAATAAAAAAATTAAAATCGGCACGAAACCAACGAATAAATCAATTCCTTTAACGGCGGATGCATGGGTAGGAAGCCCCAAAGGGAGCATGAGTGGAGGTATGAAGCGCCTCACGATTGATATACCAGAAAGTTTGCATCGATTGATTAAGGTAAGTTGTGCAAGTCGTGGAACTAAAATAGCCGATGAGGTGCGCGAATTGCTTTCACAAAAATACGGAAAAGTGTAAAAAATGATATATGATAATAAGTTTTCGTTGGTTTGAATGCTTTTTCTAGAGATGATATCGGTTGTTTTTATACGAAGTTAATAATATAAGCGCCTTTCTTTTTTCACGAGGGCTGCTTCATTTAAGTTGTTTTTCATAAGGTTCTGTATCATCTCATGAAAGAGCGATGCGTTTGCGAAAAAATCTCCGTTTCAAAATTTTCCCTATAAATGTGATAATCATCATACTTCTTGTGATCTTATCTGTTAGATGAATAGATAAGTGTACTCTTCTAAAAAGATTGTCTTGATAATGATTTTAAACGTCAGATTATTTTTTTGTTTATTTTACTTAATACATGCGTAAATAATGTAATTAAGAGTAGCGTTGATTATTTTTTTTTGTTATGCAGCGATTCATTTTATTAAATTATATTCATGTTTATAAAGGGGGATAAAAAAATACATAAAATTTACTGATATTGGCGCGCTATAATTTATTCCTAATAAACACAAGAAGTCATTGAGCATATTATAGACAGTATTTCTTACATTTATATGATTTTATAGTCTTAAATAGTTAATGCCAGTCGTAATGGTACGCAAGGAAATAGGCTTTTTTGCTTCAATTGATAATGTATAAGATCGCTTTTTTAGCATTTCTATTGGCATTTAAAAAGTGCAGGGGGACTTAAAGTTTTCTTTCTTTTCCGGTGGTCTAAGAAATGATAAGAGCGCAATCAGTTGGTTAAAAGGTGTATTCTTTCGTTTGCAGGGAATTTGCAATGGATATAGGCATTACGAATTTTTGATAAGATTTTGTGCGACTTCTCATGATGAAGTGGTTTTTGAAAAATGCCAAGATATCAAAATTACTGCTGAAGTTTAAATACTTCAAATACAAAGAGCAGCCGTGCAGATAATGCTACAAATGCAAGCCTGATAAATAAAAGCAGTTTTCATGATTTAACATGTTTGCGTTGCAAGTGTGCGTATTTGCAAAGGAAAGTTAGACGCAAGGTCACAATATAGGAGGGGATGTGAATCCAAAGATATTGTTAATAAAATATAAAACAAAGAGAGGGGTTAAATCATGAACAAGATCATTATAACAGCGCTGTTGCTTTGCACGGGGCTTGTTACTGTTGGTTCACGAAAAAAACTACAGTGTTGAGGAATTTAAGAAAGATAAAAAATTGATGCAAGAATGGGGAAAGAAATGCGATAAAATGGGAGGATCTGCTTTTGCAACCAAGAGTTGTCAAAATGTCATGCAAGCCGATATGGAACTTTTTCAAGAGCATTATAGAAATCTTGCAAAGCAACTTCGTGAAAGTGGCAAAAAGGGGAATGAAACTGAAAAAAAGCAGGACAACAATTAAATCATAAAAATATATTGATAGCGGTGTTTTTCTTTGTACGCGATTTATCATCATAGGTTGGAAAAAATTGCGTACAGAAGTTGATTTTAAAATTTTTGAAAATGCACAATGAACTGCATGTCAAATTTAATGGGTCCCTAAATTGTGTCCTAAACTTTGTAAATTTGAAAAAAGGGGAATTTATTGATGAATAAAGCCATTATTACAACAGTGCTGCTTTGTGCTGGACTTGCTGTTGCTGGATGCGAGAAAAACTATAGCGTAGCAGATTTTAAGAAAGATCCTAAATTACTCAATCAGTGGTTAGAGAAATGTTTTATTGCAGGGAGTTTTGATTCTCAAAATTGTAAAAACGCAGAAAAAGCTGAATTAGAAACTCGTAAAAAATGGGGAGTTTTCGGCTCTGGAAAGGACGACCAAGAAAAAACTGAAGATAAAAAGGAAGGGAATTAAATCATGAATAAAGTCATTATTACAGCAGTGCTGCTTTGTACTGGACTTGCTGTTACTGGTTGTGAAAAAACTTATAGCGTAAAAGAATTCAAAACAAATGAAAAATTATACGAGGAATGGGCAAAGAAATGCGAGAAGGACGATTCACCGCTCAAAACCTCTCAAAATTGTAAAAACCTTCGACAAGCATATATAGAACTTTTTTTGAGACCCTAATTTGTGTCCAAATTTTATCAATCTAAAAGAAGGGGAATTTATTGATGAATAAAGCGATTATTGTAGCATTGCTGGTTTGGATTGGATTTGTCGTTGCTGGTTGTGAAAAAACTTATAGCGTAGCAGAGTTTAAGAAAGATCCTAAATTACTCGAGCAATGGGCAATGAAATGTATGATATCAGGGAGTTTAGATTCTCAAAATTGTAAGAACGCAGATAAAGCGTATCGTGAAGTTCATGCCCGTGATTAGCCTGGTGCGAGCTTTGTACACGATGACGAGAAAAAAACTGAAGATAAAAAGGAGGGAAATTAAATCATGAATAAAATTATTATCACAGCATTGCTGGTTTGTACTGGACTTGTCGTTGCTGGTTGCGAAAAAAATTACAGCGTAGCGGAATTCAAGAAAGATAATACATTACTCGAAGAGTGGGCAAAAAAATGTGAAAAGATGGATCGATCGTCTATAGAGAAATCTAAAAATTGTCAACATGCCAGACAAGCCTATATGGAACTTATGTTTGGCATTAATTAAAAACTTAAAATTCAATAAATTACTCTATCAATAAGGAATTTGCTAGTTATTGATTCTATTTTGTTTTTTAGATTCTCTCTAACTTTTAGAGAGTCTTTTTATGGCTTCAAGAATTAGTCGTTTACGATCTGTACTCTTTATGTAAACGGATGCTATACTGTCATTTGTCTAGCCAAAAAGTGCTTTTAATTGTGATAGTATTGCATCCGAATGAGTTGCTACGTGTTACTGCTAATTTTTCAAATTATGCGCTGATTGTTTAATGTCTTGGTTGCATGTATTTAAAACATGAGATTAAATTTACCTTTGGGGTGTTTTGCTGACTTTATCACAAATAAATGTTTCATCACACTAAGACCGGCTTTAAGCGTTGCGGCTAATTTCGAAAAAAATTGGGAGGAAACATCTGTTTTGAATTTACTTTTCTCTATTTTAATAAAGAGAAAAACATTCTGAATGGAATTATTATCGTTTTATATTCAAATGTTTTTCTCAAACTATTTTTAAAAAATTGCTTTTGATTTGAGAATATTATAACATTAGTTAAGACGTGAGGCAGTTTTTCTAGGACGGTTTTGCTGGATGTGTGAGGAATTGAGCGCTCTTCCCACCGTTTCATTTTTTCCCTCTCTTTTCTGAGTTTGCAAGGTTTTCCCTTGTTATTTTTTTATCTTAATTGTGTTGTAATATTATCATGTTGAGCGGTGGAGCTTATGTAAAACTTTATGTATGAGTTTTTTTTGTTCTCGAGTGTGTGATGAATGTTTTTTGAATAATACTTTGATTTATAAAAATAATTTAATTATTTTATGTTGAATAAGGATCTCGTCAAAATCTGTTCTAGGTTGAATCAATTAAAATCATCTACTTGCACGTTACAAGCATGGAGGGTCCGTGTGGATAAAAACTGTTGAAGAAAGAAGTAAAAATGATTTTTTGAACTATCTCAAGTACTAAAGGTTTTGTTTGCAACATTTGGTGCTGGAAAAGTGTGTGATGGTGCTGGTTTATTCCCTCGCAAGTGTATGATGATGGTGTTCAATGGATTTATCAAAAGTTTCTTGAAATATTCCTTTAGAATTGTGATATGCCCTGAAGGGAAGAAGCAAGAGGAACTTACTCAATGAGGAGACAAATTATTTACAGATCGGATTTGGTAGAAAATTTAGTTCTTTAAGGCGGGAATGAAGTTGAGATTCAAGTAGCATGAAAAGACGGAAACTGATGGTTAAAAATGCATACAAAAAGCAGAGTTAACATTTAAATAGTTGCAAGCGATGTTTGAAATTGGGTGTGTGATTTATCTGTAGAATTAAAATTTTGCTTTGATCTTATGTAAAATTAAGATGATCGTTTGAGCAAATTATAAAAAGCCAAGAGAATATGCTTAGTATATTTCTATTACGAGAACTAAAATAACAACAAAAGCATTCATGGTGATAATCAAGGTTAAATAAAGCACAGCGGCTTTTACGAGATCAGCCATAAAAACCTCTTTCTGTTCTTTTTGAGGTGATTTTATGAATAACAATATGTTATAATCTGTAGTATATGTTGATATAAGTAGTATATGTTGATATAATATATTAGGCAAGCTTAGAATCTTTCCTTTTTTATAAAGGCTTGAGGAATTGGAGCACTGTAAATCCTAAAAAAGAAAGTTTTAAAGAGAATATTAATTGATTTCGTAGGTTTATTTATTGAGCCTTTCGTTTAAGTGAATCACATGAGTGGAAAGTCAAGAGAAGATCGCTTGACAAAAATTCAGACTGCGTACAGAGCAGATTGAGTTAAGATCTTGGTGCTTTAAGGTGCGCGGAAGAAGACAAAAATGTTTTCTGATCGTTTATTTCATAGCAAGATTGGTTAATGTTGCTCTAATGGGCATGTTTTGCACAAAAGAAAAGAACGTTCCAAACAAAATATACTTATGTTGTATATTAATATATTTGTATTGTACATTTATGTACGTGTAAAAAAATATCTCTCAATGCACACGACAAATATTTTACGATGACACTCGTAGATGGTATAACAGTAAAGTTCTCGTGAAATAATATAAAATCTATAGAATGCTCCCATCTTTACACTTATGAAAGAGCAAGTCACTGTCATCTCGTACGCTTGCTTTCAATGTTTACTATAGCCCTTGGCATTTGAGAAGGTTCATAAGACGCATTTTTCTTTTAGTGTATTTTATCAACACATCAGGGTGTTTTTTGTGATGTGCAAGCAAGTGATTTTAATTTATTCAACATGGAATAGATTTGAGATGGGATGATTATGAAAGAGAAGAGCCGCATTTAGAAGATTGAAAATGAGAGAAAGTTCGTAACAAAAATTGTACCTTTATTATAAAATGATTGTTTCTATGTTTTTATACCAGTAGCACATGTAAAGCCGCGATATTAAGAGAAAACTGTGTTATGGAGTGAAATAATCTATAGGAAGATGCTGTGGAAATTCTGAAAATATCAATGTGGGGAGCGTTAAGCATTATGCATTGGATAATATTTTGATAGATAATGATAATCTATCGTTATTCAATTTGAATTAGAGTCCTGAATACCGTAAATTTTTTCATTCCAAATCTGTTCGAGGTTTAATCAACCAAAACCATGTCTTTTGCAGTTACAAGTGGGGAGGGTCCATGCGGAGCGAAACTGTACAAGAAAGGCATGCTTTTTGAACCGCACTTAAATGTCAAGGATATCGCAACATGAGGGGCTAGCAAAATATGTGATGGGTGCTGGCTTGCTTCTTTTATTAAGCGTAAAGATGGACAGTGCTCAATGGATTTTATACACGTCATGGGGGATTTATCATTATATTATTCATGGGCCACGGCGCGAAATAGGCTTGGGTACACTTAAGAGATGTTTCTTTAAAACAAGCGCGTGAATATGCGATTGAAGACGTATCGAACTTGATTGGCTAAGAAACTCTTGAAAAGGTTCAAAAAATCTTATATAGTCGTTCATTGCAAAGAAAAGCGAATGATAATTAAAAAAAGGGAGATTGATGGCTGTTTAGCTATTCTAAGATGTCTTTTTTTATATTGCTGTATGGCTGATCTGTTCAAAAGAGCGTTCTTTTTGTTTTTTATGCGAAATACTGCATGTGTGCAGAAAGAGTACGGGGGGGGGTGTGTCTTTTTGAATGGGTGCAAACTAATTTTGTAGGGTGCCATCTTATGGGGTGCCGGAAGGTATGCAAGTTTAGGTGCAGAGAAAGCCATAAGGTTATGGAGGGTAAGATGCTGCTATCGTTAAAATGCTGAGATTTTTAATGAGCTTAAGTCTTTGATATGCTGCAAGATATGCTGTGGGTTTTTGTCGGCAGGTGGTCTTTTTATGGACAAAGTTCTCGTGAGAGCGTTGTTGTTTTCTGTTGAAGGCGTGCTGGTGACGAAATAGGCAAAGGAAATTGGCAAGGCGAAATAGACCAAAATAGACAGAGCAAATGTAGGATTTTCAATATTACTGCGTAAGGTTTAAGTTTATAGCGTTTTGGTGAATTAGTATAGCCGCAATGATGGTTTTGGAGCAAAGCAAGAAAAATACTTGAGAGAATGCGTTGAAAGTTGAAGTGGTATACGCTTTGAAGGATTGTCGTGCTGTTGTTTGAGCGATGTTCGCACCACGAGCTTTATTGAGTGTATCAGCATTGAAGAGAACCTGTTTAATCTCCCTCATTTGAAAGATTGAACAAGAGTGTTGAAGGGGAAGTAAAAATGTCTGTAGTGCAATATGGTGATGATAGTTTTGCATCAAAAGCAAAAGTTCTTGATAATAATCTTATTGATCGTGATTGGGCGATGACAAAATTTGTTGCTGCTGTTAAAGGATTAGCTCAAGTTGTTGATTATGAAAGCAATATGCTAGAGAGCAGTGGTGTTCCAGATTACGAAGAAATAAATTTATGTAAAATACGTGGTTTGCGTGATCTTAATAAATCCATGAGCGATGTGAAGCGCTACATGAATCAAGATATTGAGCATGAAGTTGAAAGTTTGTTGTCTGATTTACAAGAAAAATTACAGCGTAATAGTGAATTGCTTCAGACGCATTTAAATGCAGTTAATGATCTTTCTAGAGCTATGCAACTATCTGGACGCGTAAAAGAAACAGAGGAATGATTCAAATTTGATGAATATTGGCTGTTCTAAGTGATGACAATGATTAGGTAGATCATGTTTATTTGGATAAATAATGCGTTTAGTGAGTAGACTTGTTTTAAGCGCATTTGGGTATTTAAATTATTATCCTGTTGTATTGTAAAATGCTGTTCTTAAAACAGTGTCCTTTAAGGTGTAGTGATGTGAACCGCATGCTGTGGGAAGCTGGCTGAAAGAGGACTAAGAGAAGGCGGATTATTTACAGAGCATTGTTTGCAGACTGAGTTAATAGGGAGCTTCACTTTTTAGTTTAGGGCCCCCCCCCCGATCAAGAGAATATTTAGAACAGCCTGTGATGCCTTAAAAACAGCTTCCTTGGGGCTATGGTAATTAAGGTTTTATGCATTAGTCTTTTGAGAGTATGTGATGAACACTGCCTATAAGCCTTATAGAGTACTGTCCTTTGAAGTGTGGTGATACGAAGCGGTTAGTTGTTTAAATCTATATGTTTGAGACAAAAATTAAAGTGGTTTAATATTTTCTTCTGCTGTTTTTAGTTTTTGTATGTCAGATTGGAGAGAGCATCCAGATTTGAGTGAATATATTGCATATACCTTTGTTGGCGTAATATTTTAAATGGGGAGGCGATCTTATTGGGAAAGAATAAAGGGCTAGAAATCAGCTTTTCTCTGTACCACCATCCTTTAATTTAGCTTTATTTTTTTCAAAAGAATCTAAAGCACTATCTGTTAAATGATGAAGATTACGCATTATTTCACGCTTCTGTTTCTCTCGTTCTTTAATGGGGGCACGTCCCTCATGTAAAACAGAACGTCATTGTGTTGCCAATTCACGTGCTTTTTTAAAGAAATATTTCTTAAGGCACCTAATCCCATTTCACGGTGATGTTCGTGAATGGTATAGTGGTAGATTCATTGAGCACCACGATCTTTATGCTTAATAAAAAGAGTGCGCTGGCACGATTACACACTTTACCAGCCCCCCCTGTATGGGGACCAAAGCCCTTGGTATTTGAAACGGTTCATTATAGGCATTTTGAGTTTTTTTGTACGGTTTCACACCACACACTAATCTCGCTCATAACATGCAAGAGAACAGTTTTGATTGATTCAACATAAACAAATTTCAAATGAGAGAATCTTACGATATTCGAGATTCTCATCTAACATGAAAAATAATGAACTATCTTTATAAATCAGTATCTTGGATATGAATAGTATAATGTAAGTTTCCCATGAATGGTATAAAATCTATAGAGTATTAGCATCTTTATTTATAGAGGGAGAAAAGCAGCACTATCATCCTTTTTTTTAATAGTTTAATGCCAATCTTGCTCGTGATGAGCAAGCGAACGATTTTGACTGATTCAATATAAGAAGAAAAATAAGAGAATTTTACGAAAACCTCTTATTCAATATGCAAAAAATAAATTATAAATTAAAATCTTATGGAAATCGTTAAAATGATATTTAATCTGATAATTTCTTTTACGTTTTTTCATCGATAGTATTTGTATTTTCCAGTTTGCTTTGTCTGTCGAAAGAAATAAAAGTAAGAGGAGTTAGATTATTTTTTACAGCGTTTATGTTGTAGGGGGGAGCGTTATTAAGAGGGACTTCCTTTATTGAACTTTTACAACAACTCCTAAAATGATAAGCTTTCATCCAATAAAGCTATTTATTTTTTCCAAAAAGATATCAAGGATAATTTTTATATTAAATCCAAAAGTGGAAAAATATTGGGTGTTTTTTATGTCCTTAATAATGGTTTTATTGAAAGCTTGGAGGTACTGGATAGTTGGAAAAGCTTTCAGCACAATTCCATAATTTAAGAAAAAAGTATCTTTATCAAAGGGGGGCTAAGGCTGTAGATAATGGTTAATAATAAAATAATTTTTTAGAGATGGTCTGTAAAATTAAATATTTGTTGCTCCTAGACGGATTTTAATAGGCACATTACCAGTTTGGCTAGCAACGCGTAAATGAATGCGTACAGGAGGCATTATGAGACGACGGTTGCGTATTGTTTGGCAAATGAGAAGGTTAACAAGAGATTGTGTATCTAATGCAGTCGAATTATATTTTAAACCAGTAAGTTTTGCGGCAGCATCGTGAAGAGAACGCAATGAAAGGAGGGATGATTGCTTCAATAAAATTTCTTTTTTATGGAATGAAGCAAAAGCATTATCTGTCATAATACTATCCTTAACGCAGAATTCAAAAATTTTTAGTAGGCTACAGTATAGCAGTTAAAATTTGCTTTCTTTAATGTAGAGCAAGCATCAAATGCAGCTTTTTTTGATTGAAACCCTGTAAAGCGCGCTCGATAATAACGCTGCCCACTTTTTTCAAACAGTTGCATGTGCGAAGATGCGTGCTTTAAAGTAGAAAAAGCTATATTTTTTGCTTTTAAAAGTAAAGTTTTTGCTTGTTCTTCACTAGGAAGAGAACCAATTTGGATAGCCCATCCGGCATTTGTGGACAAAGAGGCTGTTACAATTTTATGAGTCTCAACCGGTATAGTTTTTTGAGGGTTTGGTATTGGTATAATTACTTTATTTACAGCCGTTATTGCGATATTGGAGTTTTTAGGTTGTTCTGCAAATGCTGTCAACATAGTCGAAATTTCATCGTCAAAATTACTTGAATCAGCTTTAATGGTCGGTATAGGAGTATTGGCACCAGTCGGTAAGTGATAGCGTACAGAAGCCATTAAACGTTCACCACTTTTCATTTGGCTTGCTTTGGGCAAATATTGATTCAATAGGCTAGCCATATGCTCGTCACGTGCAGTAGATGATTTACCTCCCATAACAACAGCGACAACAGAGCGCCCCTCAAGACGCATTGAAGTTGCTAAATTAGAACCTGACATTTGTGTGTATCCTGTTTTAATCCCATCAACACCCTTCATTATTTTAACGAGTTTATTGTGGCTGTTAATTGTATGTCCACGGAAATTAAAACTTTTTGTTTTGAACAATTTATATTGTTTTGGAAAATGTTTACGTAAAGCTAATGACAAAGTCGCTATATCTCGTGCTGTAGAATAATTGTGCACATCCGGAAGCCCTGAAGCATTCGCGAAATGTGTATGTTTCATGCCAAGTTTACGAGCTTTTACTGTCATCATTTGAGCGAATTTTTTTTCACTACCTCCAAGATATTCTGCAATGGCAGCAGCAACATCATTTGCGGATCTTGTAATGAGTGCTTTAGCTGCTGATTCTGCAGAAATTGTTTGGCCTGCTTTAAAGCCAATTTTTGTCGGTGGACGCATTGCTGCATAATGTGAAACAGGAATTGGTGTATTTGGTGTCACACGACGCATCTGCATAGCTTCAAAGAGTAAGTACAATGTCATCATCTTTGTTAAAGAAGCAGGATAACGTTTCAGTGTTGCATTGGCTTGAAATAGAGTTTTTCCCGTAGTAGCATCTATAACAATAGCCGCATACTTATCAGGATAGGCTCCTTGAGGTGTGGCTGATGCCCAACAGTAAGAAAAAGCTAACACAACAAAAGAAATTGCTATTGTTTTACAGTAGCGCATAATTTTTTGATAATTAATATACACTTGCAGTATCCTATTTCTCCATTTATCCTAAAAAACTTCTATAAAGCTTCCTTTTCTGTAATTTGTTGATGCAGTTTAGACGAATGGTATTACTAATTTGTTTACAGAAGTTATTTTATAAGTGAGTGATTGAAGTCTAACCATAGAGGGAATCTTTTTCTAACACATACAGGTATTGCAATAATTATGAAAGAATTTAAAATTGATAAAAATGTGCTGCATGGAAAACGATAATGGGACAGATGCTTATAATAAACTCTACAGCTCATATTATGCATAATGAAAAGGGCAAGAATTGGGATGAAATTAGGCATGGTGCGGTTATAACGCTTAAGGCTAGAGCAAAACTCGAAAAACCTAAATTATGTCGAGTTTTTTTGCTTAATGATGATTACACACCTATGGATTTTGTTGTTTTCGTTTTGAAGAGCTTTTTTAAAAAAAGTTTCGAAGAGGCAACGCGAATAATGTTAAATGTTCATCACAGTGGGATAGGAGAATGTGGAACTTATACTTATGAAGTCGCTGAAATGAAAATATTACAAGTGAGGGAATGTGCGCGTCAAAATGAACATCCGTTACAATGTGTAATGGAATGGAAGTGAGGAATTATGCCATCTTTTACACCTAGTCTTGAAGAGGTTTTGCATCGTGCATTAACAATTGCTACTCAGGCACAGCATGAATACGCAACATTAGAGCATCTTCTACTTGCGCTGTTAGATGATGCTGATGCAAATTCCGTTATTCAGGCTTGCCAAGTAGATGTGGAGGAATTACGAGAGCGCTTAACCAATTATCTTCGCTCAGAGTTAGATGAACATATTAGAGCTGATGAGGATACTAAGCCTACAGCTTTTTTCCAGCGTGTTATCCAACGTGCGGTGATTCATGCACAATCAGCTGGAAAAGATGAAGTATCGGGGGCAAATGTTCTTGTTGCAATTTTTTCTGAACGTGAAAGCCATGCAGCATATTTTCTTCAAGAAATGGGCATGACACGCTATGATGCTGTACGTTTTATTTCGCATGGTATCACGCGTGATGATGGGTTATCCATGTTACTTGAAGGACTTGAAGAGCAATTAGATCAGCAGATTTCGGATAATGATGAAAGAGGAACAAGTGCTTTAACGAATTATTGTGTTGATCTCAATTGTAAAGCACTTAATGGAAAAATTGATTTATTAATTGGCCGTGAAATAGAAATTTCACGCATGATTCAGATTTTATGTCGAAGGTCAAAAAACAATCCGCTTTTGGTTGGTGATCCTGGAGTGGGGAAAACCGCTATAATTGAGGGATTGGCAAAGCGCATTGTTGATGCGCAAGTGCCTGAAGTTTTATCAAATGCAACAATATTTTCTCTTGATATGGGGGGGCTTGTTGCTGGTACACGTTATCGCGGTGATTTTGAAGAACGCTTAAAGCAAGTTATTAAAGAGTTTGAGCTGTATCCAGATGCTATTTTATTTATTGATGAAATTCATACCTTAATTGGAGCAGGAGCGACATTAGGGGGAAATATGGATGCAGCAAATCTTTTAAAACCTGTATTATCTTCTGGAACTATGCGATGTATTGGTTCGACGACTTACAGAGAATATCGCAAATTCTTTGAACAAGATCGTGCTTTAGAGCGTCGTTTTCAGAAGATTGATATTAATGAACCTTCTGTTACAGATGCGATTAAGATTTTGCAGGGGATGAAGCCTTACTTTGAAGATTTTCATCAGATTAAATATACAGATCAGGCGATGAAGGCATCTGTAGAATTATCTTCACGTTATATAATTGACCGTAGGTTACCTGACAAAGCAATTGATATTATTGATGAAAGTGGCGCAGCGCAAAAGCTTTTGCCACAAAAACAACGCAAGAAGAGTATAGGTGTTAAAGAAATTGAGGCTACTGTTGCTACAATTGCAAGAATTCCACCAAAAACAGTTTCTCGGAATGATCAGAAGATATTGAGTAAGCTTGAAAGAGAACTCAAACATGTTGTTTATGGGCAAGATCAGGCAATTTCCGTCTTAGTTTCATCCATAAAATTGGCGCGAGCAGGTTTACGCGAACCGGATAAACCAATAGGAAGTTATTTATTTTCAGGACCAACAGGTGTAGGAAAAACTGAAGTTGCAAAACAGCTTGCATCATCTTTAGGCATTGAATTATTGCGTTTTGATATGTCAGAATATATGGAACGGCATACGGTAGCACGTTTAATCGGAGCTCCTCCAGGTTATATAGGGTTTGATCAAGGAGGTCTTCTTACAGATGCTGTTGATCAGAAGCCTCACGCAGTCCTATTGCTAGATGAGATTGAGAAAGCACATCCAGAGTTATTTAATATTTTATTGCAGGTAATGGATTATGGTAGATTAACAGATCATAATGGTAAGAAAATTGATTTCCGCAATGTTATTTTGATTATGACAACCAATGCTGGTGCTTCAGATATGGCAAAATCAGCTATTGGATTTGGGAAGGTACATCGTGATGGTGAGGATATAGAAGCAATCAATCGGTTATTTACACCAGAGTTTCGTAATCGGTTAGATGCAATTATTCCGTTTGCCCCTTTATCTCATTTAATCATCAATCAGATAGTGCAAAAATTTATTTTTCAGCTTGAAGCACAATTAGCTGATCGGGGAATTTGTTTTGAATTAAGCCCTTCTGCAACTTTATGGCTTTCCAATCAAGGATATGATTCTCAGATGGGAGCACGCCCATTAGGGCGTGTTATACAAGAATATATTAAAAAGCCATTAGCTGATGAAATTTTATTTGGAAAGTTACGCAACGGTGGCATTGTTCGCGTATTGACACAAAAATCAAATTGCAAAAAAGAAAGCTTACAGTTGGAAATTTCATCTTCCGATATATCTGCAAGTTCAAAGAAAAGTAAAATGGAAAATTTTACAAAAAAACGTGTAGGAAAAAAAAGCACAACAACTTAAGAGTGTGTTATAAGGCTGCACGGATTTTTTTTGCATTCTCTTCAAGTATTTCTGTAGGCGTTATCATATTATTATGAGGGGTAAGTTCTATTCCCTCCATACGTGGTATAATATGAAAATGGAGGTGATAAACGGTTTGTTGACTAGCTGCTTCATTAAATTGCATGACAGTTATGCCATCTGCTTGAAAGGCTTTTTTGACGGCATTTGCAATTTTTTGAACAGCTTTAATAACGGGAAATAATGTTTCAGTATCCGCATCAAGTAAGTTTCTAGAGCCTTTTTTAGGAATGACCAGCGTATGACCTGGTGCTTGTGGCATGATATCCATAAATCCAATAACATCATCATCTTCGTAGACACGAACAGAAGGGATTTCATTGCGAATCAATTTAGCAAAAATATTGTTATTGTCATAAGCTTGTTTCATACAAATATTTCCTTTTATTATAAGTTTAAGATTTTAATTAAAAACGAAAAAATGTAAAGTTTATCAGAGTGTAAGACAAAGAAGTATTTTGACTTTAGTTATATTTAGGATGGGGCTCTGTCTTAATGAAGGCTTAGATTTCTATGATGGCTTCAACTTCTACAGGAACATCCATAGGAAGAGAGGCAACACCAATAGCAGAACGGGCGTGTTTTCCAATGTCACCAAGAATATTGACGAATAAATTAGAAGCTCCATTGGCAACAAAAGGAATATCGGTAAAATGAGAATCTACAGCCACAAAAACAGTAATTTTTACCACACGTTTTATTTTATTTAAGTCACCTAGAGTTGCCTTGAGTTGAGCGAGAATATTGAGAGCGCAAGCTTCGGATGCTTTTTGGGCTTGTTCGGTATTCACAGTTGCACCAACTTTACCGATGGCGATTGGTTTTCCATTAATAAGAGGGAGTTGTCCAGAAATAAAGAGCTGATTACCACTTTGTGAAGTGGTGATGTAATTGGCAAGGGGGGAGATTACTTCAGGAAGAGTGATTCCGAATTCCTCTAAGTTTTTTTCAATCATATTGGTCATAATTTAAACTCCATAGCTGCTCTATAATACATTCATTGTATAATCTATTTTTTGATTTAAGGAAATGTGTGGTTAATTGAGAAATTAGCCTTTTTTGCCTTATTGTATGATGTTATGCAACGGGGATAAAGTTTGGAATTTGGGAATGATTAGATCATTATTTATAATAATTTTATATATTGTTTTTTTATGTACAGCGAGAGCTGAAGAGCCTATTTTTATTGTGCCTCATCGAGCAATTTATGATTTTCATCTCGATAGCGTTTCTCATGACATGACAATTTCTGCGATGTCAGGGCGAATGGTTTACGAGCTTACTGGTTCGGCATGCCAAGGCTATAGCACACGTTTTCGTTTTATTAGTCGTGTTCACATTGAAGATATGCCGGTACGTTTAACGGATCAACAGACGACGAGTTATGAAACAGGAGACAGCCGTACATTTCGTTTTAATATTACAGATCAAGAGGGAGAAGAGGTTGCGCATCGTGCTGAGGGGGTCGCGGAGCGTACTCAAGATGGTATTACAGTTACCTTAAAAAAGCCAAAGGAAAAAGAGTATAAGCTTGCAATGGCTGAATTTCCAATGATGCAACTAAAAAATATTATCCGCCATGCAAAAGCAGGGCATCATTTTTACAATGTTACTGTATTTGATGGGACAAATAAAGCAGATAAAGTTATAAAAGAAAGTATCGTCATAGGGGAAAAGAAGGCGCTTTTATCTGATAGCGAAACGGAAAAAGTGAGAAAATTGGATGAAGACGAATATTGGCCTGTTACAATTTCTTATTTTGATGATGGAGAAAATAAAGATGGTTTGCCGGTTTATCGTAGCAGTTTTCTCTTACATGAGAATGGTATCATGCGTGATCTTCATATAGATTATGGAACTTTTTCAGTGCGTGCAAAATTGAACAGTCTCGAATTCTTGGAACTTGGAAAAGATCTTAATCAATGTGAAAATGCAAATATTAAATGATTAAAGAAAATGACTTGAAAAAGAATCAAATATTAGTATGTTTGCACTATTCCACACGCGGAGTTTGGGTGTTTGCAAATAATTTGTGAGAAAATTCTAGCAAGCATCCGCCGGTAGTAGGTTTTCCTGCTTTTTCCGCGGAGGTTGAACCGGAAAGGATAAGATTTATGGCACTACCCGATTTTACTATGCACCAGCTTTTAGAAGCAGGTGTGCATTTTGGTCACCAGACTCATCGTTGGAATCCCAAAATGACTCCCTATATCTATGGTCAGCGTAATAATATCCATATTATTGACCTTGCTCAGACCGTTCCGCTTTTACACCAAGCGCTTAAACTTGTTTCAGATACTGTTGCGCGTGGTGGTCGTATTCTCTTTGTTGGTACGAAAAGGCAAGCATCTGACATTATCGCTGATGCGGCGAATCGTTCTGCCCAGTATTACGTTAATGCACGTTGGCTTGGTGGCATGCTCACAAACTGGAAAACGATTTCCAATTCGATACATCGTTTGCGAAAGCTTGACAAAATTCTTGCTGCTGAGGCGCAAGGTTTTACCAAAAAAGAACGTTTAAATCTTGAACGTGATCGTGAAAAGCTTAATCGTGCGCTTGGTGGTATTAAAGATATGGGATCTGTTCCAGATCTTATATTTGTCATCGATACGAATAAAGAAAATATTGCCCTTCAAGAAGCAAAACGTTTAGGTATTCCAGTGATTGCTATTATTGATACCAATTGCGATCCTGATGACGTAACGCATCCGATACCAGGTAATGATGATGCTTCGCGTGCAATTTCTCTTTATTGCGATCTTTTTGCTCGTGCTGCCCTTGATGGTATTGCACGCCAGCAAGGAGCAATGGGTATTGATTTGGGAGCTCAAGTTGATGCGCCTGTGGAGCCTATTTTGAAAGAAAATGCGGTTTCAGAAGTTTCTGAATAATATAAAACGCCTAATTAAGGTACTTTTATTGTCTAAAGAAGAAGTTATAGGCGTGCAGAGGGGGGGTGCACGCTTTCACTATTACAAAATAAAGAGGCAAATATGAGCATTACTGCTGCACAAGTAAAAGAACTTCGAGAACTATCTGGCGCTGGTATGATGGACTGTAAAGCCGCTCTAGCTGAAACCAGTGGTGATATGGAAGCTGCTGTTGATTGGCTTCGTAAAAAAGGAATAGCTAAAGCAGATAAAAAGGCTGGTCGTACAGCGGCTGAAGGATTAATCGGAGTCGTATCAAAAGATTTAAATGCGGTTTTGGTTGAGGTTAATTCTGAAACAGATTTTGTTGCACGCAATGCCGGATTCCAAGACATCGTGCGCAATATAGCAATTGCTGCTTTGGATACGCCAGGTGATGTTGAATCTGTTTCTGTTTCTCTTTATCCCGGTTCTGAGAAAACTGTAGAGCTTACGATTAAAGATGCAATTGGTACAATTGGCGAAAATATGACATTTCGTCGTTCCGCTAAATTGTCTGTTGAGAATGGTGTTGTTGCGACTTATATACACAATAGTGTAGCTGATGGTCTTGGTAAGCTTGGTGTTTTGGTTGCGATTGAAACAACAGGAAATAAAGAGGCTGCTCTTGCTTTTGGTCGGCAAGTTGCAATGCATATTGCGGCAACCAATCCCTTAGCACTTACAGCACAAGATGTTGATGCTGCTGCTGTTGAGCGTGAAAAAGCAATTTTTTCAGATCAAGCACGTCAGTCTGGAAAGCCTGAAAATATCATTGAAAAAATGGTAGAAGGACGTATGCGTAAGTTTTTTGAAGAGGTTGTTTTGCTTTCTCAAGCTTTCGTTATGAATCCTGATATGACTGTTGAGGCAGCTTTAAAGGATGCTGAGAAATCAATTGGTGCACCAGCAAAAATTACAGGCTTTATTCGTTTTGCATTGGGTGAAGGTGTGGAAAAAGAGGAGTCTGATTTTGCTGCAGAGGTTGCTGCTGCTGTAAAAGGCTAGTTATTGCAAACTCTTGATTAGAGATTTAAAATCATATCGTTGGTTGTAGAATCTCTGGTGTGGGCAATGTAATTGTTGAGAGGGCGTCACGTGAAAAAAAGTGGTGCCCTTCGTGATGTCAAAAGCAAAAAGTAAATGTGCTTTTGGGGAGATTATTAATGGCATTAGCACTTCCGTATAAACGTATTCTTTTAAAAGCTTCTGGTGAAGCTCTTATGGGGGGGCAAAGTTTTGGCATTGATGTTTCTGTTGTAGATCGTATTGCCGCTGATATTGCAGAAGTGCGCACAATGGGGATAGAAGTTGCAGTTGTTATCGGTGGGGGAAATATTTTTCGTGGCGTTGCTGTTGCTTCACATGGTGGAGACCGAGTGACAGGGGATCATATGGGAATGCTTGCAACTGCTATCAACTCTTTAGCATTGCGAACATCTTTGACAAAATTAGGGGTTGAAACTGTTGTACTCTCTGCGATTGCTATGCCACAAATTTGTGAAAGTTTTTCGCAACGTAAAGCAATAGCTTATATGAATCAGGGAAAAGTTGTTATTTTTGCGGGCGGTACAGGAAATCCATTTTTTACCACTGATTCTGCTGCTACTTTGCGTGCAGCTGAGATTGGTGCGGATGTCCTTCTTAAAGGAACACAAGTTGATGGTATTTATTCAGCAGATCCAAAGATAGACCCTACGGCTAAACGTTTTGACCAATTAACACATGTTGAAGTGTTACAATGGGGATTATCTGTTATGGATTCAACGGCGGTTACTTTAGCACGTGAGAACAATGTACCGATTATTGTGTATTCCATTCATGAAAAGGGCGGTTTGGCTAAGGTCTTGAATGGAACAGGACGCTTTACAATAGTATCGGAATAAGGGTAAGCTTCAAAGGACAATTGAAGGAGACAGAAATATGAATGTTACATCAATTATGGATGATCTGAAACGTCGCATGGATGGTGCTATTACGGCTTTTAAACATGAATTAGGTGGTTTGCGGACTGGACGTGCATCGGCCAGTTTATTAGAGCCGTTAACCGTTGAATCTTATGGTTCTGTTGTGCACATAAATCAGGTTGCTAATATTTCTGTTCCCGAACCTCGGATGCTTTCTGTTTCTGTATGGGATAAAACGATGGTAGGAGCTGTAGAGCGCGCTATTCGCGATTCTGGTCTTGGTTTAAATCCCATAACTGATGGTACGAATTTACGTATTCCTTTGCCTGAGTTGAATGAAGAGCGCCGTAAAGAACTTGTAAAAATTGCACATCACTATGCAGAGCAAGCGCGTGTTGCTACACGTCATGTTCGTCGGGATGGTATGGACAATTTGAAAAAGTTAGAAAAAGATGGTGAAATTGGACAAGATGAAGCCCATAGTTTGTCTGAAAAAGTTCAAAAACTCACAGATGAAACGATTGCTGATATTGATAAAATTTTAGCCGTAAAAGAATCTGAAATTATGCACGTTTAAGACGATTTTGTTGTTAGAAAAGGATGTTTACTCCCAGCCTGTAAATTGTTTCTATAGATAAGGGAAGTGGTGTGCTCTGTGATAGCGAGGTGTGATGCAGGAAGGTATTTTATCATTTTGATATGGGAGAGATTGATTCGAAAGGGCAGATGTTTTAATTTTTTAATCTGCGTGGTAAATCATGTCCTTTGCTGGAAGACGCTATTGAGCAGCATGGTGAGGGCTTTCAGTTTAGCATGTCTTTGTTAAACAGCATAATGAAAGCATTCTTAGAAATTATTTAAATATTCTAAGATGAGGGTTGGGGAAAGAATATAACACAAAAAAACAAGCCTAACCTTTCCTTATTTTCCATTATAAAACATCTGAGTATAATCGATGAAGCAGATGCTATATGGTGTAATTCGTTTTTTTACGACGAATATTTGATAGAGAAGTGTTTTTATATGAAACCTATATTAGTTAATTTATATGGGGATAGGTAGCTGCTTTTTCATTTTATATTTGAAAAAATATTAAAAAAATACTTTAGGATCAATCTTGACGGAGATTTTCGAAGCTGTTTTCATTGATTATTTGTCTTATAAGCGCTATCTTGGTAAACTGAATTGTTTATGATAAATTATAAGGGAAATTTATACAAGTATGAAATAAAAATATTGCGTAGGGAGGTTTTTCTTACGTCAATTTTAGAGCTTGTATTTTCTATTTTTATTGTTTGGATGTTGTTTTGTCTAATTTGGTTTATCGTGTTCTGACAGCTTTTGTGTTTGGTTTTATTGCATTGTATCTAACATGGTTGGGAGGGATCTCCTTTTTTTTATTTGTATGGTGTATTGGCGGTTTTGTTCTTTATGAGTGGATGAGTATTACTAAAGAGAAATGGTGTATTTTACAAAAAATATTAGCAAGTAGCTTTTATTTGATCTTTGGCTTTTTTTTAGTGTTGAGTGTATCTGCTTCATTGATTTTTTGTGTTTTAATCGTTTTGGCTGCGGTGTTGGCTATTATATCTATAAAAAAGAGTGGTTGGGTTTTTTGTGGTTTTTTATATGCATCTTTTCCTGTTGTTGCTTTATGCTTTCTACGGGATCATGAAATGTTGGGGTTCCAAGTTGTTATTTTCTTATTTACGATAGTGTGGGGAACAGATATTGGCGGGTATTTTATCGGACGTGCATTAGGGGGACCTAAATTAGCACCACAATTTTCTCCTAATAAAACATGGTCAGGAGCACTTGGTGGTACATTTGTCGGAGTTTTCGGTGGTATATGGGTTGCTTTTGGATTTTTTGATATAAATTTAGCAAGTTTTTTTGTGCCTCTCCTTACACTTGTTTTGTCAATTGTTTCACAATTGAGTGATTTAGGGCAATCATGGCTCAAAAGACGGTTTTCTGTTAAAGATTCTAGTTCTTTATTGCCTGGACATGGTGGTTTTATGGATCGTATAGATGGATTGGTAGGGGCAGCTTTTCTTCTTTATTTAATTGGTTCATTTATGTCTGATATGGATGCACCTTTTAATCTTTTTAGTATGATCTAATTGGGAGAAGGTAGTTTGGGACTTTTAAATTATATCGTCACTATGGGTGATTTTCTTTTAAGAAGTTTGAGTATTCTTTTCATCATTATGATTATCATTTTTGTGCACGAATTTGGGCATTATCTCATTGGTCGGTGGTGTGGTATTAAGGCGTTAGTTTTTTCGCTTGGATTTGGGCCAGAAATAGCGAGTTATACAGATAAGCATGGCACGAAGTGGCGTTTAGCGCTTATCCCCGTAGGAGGGTATGTAAAGTTTGTTGGGGATGAGGAAAAAAATGATACGGTATCATCCCAATCATCTCTGATTGTTGACGGTTCATTTGCTAGTGCGCATGCTTGGAAAAAAGCAGCAACTGTTTTTGCCGGTCCTTTTTTCAATGCCCTTTTTACTGTTGTTATTCTAACATTTTTTTTCTTTATCTATGGTCGTGTAGCCATTGAGCCCGTTATTGGTTCTTTGGTAAAAGATAGCCCTGCTCTTCAGTCCGGTTTGGAATTAGGTGATCGTTTTGTTGAAATGGATGGACGACGGGTTGAAAGTTTTGAAGATTTGATGAATTATGTGGCTTTTCACGGAAGAGAACCCATAGAGTTTAAAATAGAACGCATGGGGCGATTCTTTACAACGGTGATTACTCCGAAAATCGTTGAGCGAGATGATGGATTTGGTAATCGAACACGAAGTGCTATGATAGGTGTAGGTGTTCCTATTGATTTAAATAATCCTGCACATTTAGATCCAACTTATATAAAACATATTCGCTATGGTTTTGTAACAGCCGTAAGAGAAGCGTCAGACCGTACTGTGTTTATCGTCACTCAAACCGTTCTTTTTATGAGTCGTTTAATAGGAGGAAAAGAGGACCGTTGTCGGCTAAGTGGACCTTCTAAAACCGTTAAAATTGCTTGGAAAGTGAGCGAGACAGGTTTTGTCTCTTTGTTGAATTTAGCGGCTTTTCTTTCAATAAGTGTTGGGCTTATTAACCTTTTTCCGATTCTACCGCTTGATGGTGGGCATCTTTTATTGCATGTCATTGAGGTCATTACTGGGAGGGAAATATCTGCTAAAATCCAGGGAATTATTTTTCGTTTAGGTTTTTCCATTCTTCTCCTTTTTATGATCTTTGTCTTTTTTAATGATTATTTTTGTTGGTTTAGCTAATTAAATTATGGAAAACGCTTTATAAATTGAGTAATAATAGCGAAAACAAATTGAAGGTTGTTTACCATGTCTGCAAAATGTTGTGGCGTCGTACATTATAATGAGTAATTAAGGAATGAAAAGTCTCGCTGTAAAGAGGTTGTTATGGCAGTTAGCTTTTTAAGGCATCATGTCCAAGGAACAAGAGTAAGGTAAAAAAGCCAATGACTACAAATTCAAAGTTTTTAAATGCAGCATCTGTATTGGTGTTAAAAATGGGGATGATTGCCCCAGCAACGGTTTTTATGTCAATTGCTGCGGTTGGAGAAATACAAGCGTCTGTAGTCCGTTCTATTGAGGTTCGTGGGAATAAGTTTGTAAGTTCTCAGGCAATTCGAGACAATATCGGGATTAAGGCTGGACAAGGGGTTTCCAGTGCTGATGTTGATAATGCTGTGAAGAATCTTTTCGAATTGGGTTTATTTTATGATGTTAAAATAAATCCGGTAGGTGATAAATTGGTTGTATTCGTAAAAGAATATGAGGTTGTCAATCAGATATTGTTTCAGGGAAATAAATCTTTTAAAGACCCAGATCTTAAGCGGTTTATTTCTTTAAAACCGAATGAGCCTTTTAATTCTGCTAAGCTTTCTGCTGATATAAATACAATTCGTGAAGCTTATAAAACTCTTGGTCGTAATAATATCACTGTCAACGTTCAAACGATTAACCTTGGAAAAGGGCGGGTTAATGTGGTATTTAATGTTGTTGAAGGGCAAAAAACAAAGATTGGTGATATCACTTTTAAGGGAAATAGTGTCTTTGGAAGTCGCCGTTTGCGTGATGTGATTTCAACAAAAACTTCAGGAATTTTTTCGAAGTTGTTGGGAGGTGATGTTTACAGTGAAGAGCGTCTCGCTGCTGATGAAGAAGCTTTACGTCGCTTTTATTATAATCGTGGTTATGCAGATTTTCGTGTAGTCTCTTCTAAAGCGATTTTTGATGCAGCAAGCAATAGGTATAAAATTTCTTTCGTTCTTGATGAGGGTGTGCGCTATAAAATTAGTGATATTCAGGTTGAAAGTGATGTTGATGGAATTGACGTTCAATCTGTGAAAAGGGTGCTTAAAACCCAGCCAGGTGATGTCTATAGTGCAGAAGATATTGAACAGTCTGTTGCAATTATTAATAACAAGGTTGCTGATTCGGGATATGCTTTTGCTAAAGTTGAACCGCGAGGAAATCGTAATTTAGCAAATCATACAATTTCAATTTTATATAATATTGAACAGGGTACACGTGCTTATATTCAGCGTATTGATATACGTGGCAATGAGAAAACGCGTGATTACGTCATTCGCCGTGAGATTGATTTAAACGAAGGGGATGCTTACAATCAAACTTTATTACAGCGGGCAAAACGTCGTCTAGAAAGTTTAGGTTTCTTCAAAGCTGTTAATATTTCAATGGTTCCCACAGATCAATCTGACCAAGTTATTTTGGTAATAGATGTCGTTGAAGCTTCAACAGGAGATCTCTCTCTTTCTGGAGGATATACAACAGGGGGAACAAGTCCTGGTATGTCACTTGAAGTTTCTGTTACTGAACGTAATCTTGGGGGACGTGGTCAATATGTTCGTTTAGGGTTGGGTGCAGGGCAAGAAAAATCTCGTAATTATAATTTATCATTTGTTGATCCTTATTTCTTAGGGTATCGTTTATCTGCTGGTGTTGATGTTTTTCGTAGTACTTATCGTGCTGATAAAGCTTATGATGTACGACAGACAGGTGGATCGCTGCGGTTTTCGTTACCTATTAATAATCAATTATCTGCTAATTTAGCTTATTCTTACGTGCAGGAAGAATATGATTTTGGCGGAGAGTATGATTTTGACAAAGAGAGTGACGTAATAGCATTATATGGGAAATATTCTGGTGCGATTGTTCAAGCTGCAAAACAAAGCCCTTGGAAACGTTCATCAATTAGTTATGGTTTCACCTATAATACGATTGATGATATGAGATCCCCCCATGATGGGTGGTACGTGCATCTTCTTCAGGAATATGCAGGGCTTGGTGGAAGTGCAAAGTTCTTGAAGACCACGGGTAAGGCGATGATGTACAAGACTCTTTCTGACCAGAAGGATATTGTTGGTTTGCTTTCCTTTGGGGGTGGTTATATCCACGGAATGGGTCGAGATGGTGTTCGTATTTTCGATATGTTTAAAGCGAATACTGATATGATTCGAGGGTTCAAATATAATGGAATAGGTCCGCGTCAGGTTTCCAGTAAGGGTGAGGTTTATTTCTTGGGGGGAACAACATATATGAATGCGACTGCTGAAGTACAGTTTCCTATCCCTGTTGTGCCTGAAGGGTTCGGGTTGCGCGGTGCTTTATTTGCGGATATTGCCACGCTTTATGGCAATAATTATAAAGCCGTTTTTAAGGGTGAACCGTCTGTTACCAATACCAAAAGTGCTTGGCGTTCATCTGCAGGTGTGAGTTTGATGTGGGATTCTCCGTTTGGTCCTTTGCGTTTTGATTATGCTTGGCCAATAACGAAGCAGGAAGGTGATCGTTTGCAACAATTGAATTTTGGTATTTCTACAAAGTTCTGATTTGAGCGATTTTAAGAAGGAAAAACTTGAAGAGAATAGCTTAAGCTGGGAGAGAAAGTGTTTTGATGGCGGATACATTTTTTTTTACGCCGTCCCGGCAATTGACAGTTGCAAATGTTGCTGAGTTGACGGGTGCAAAGCTTCTTAATCCAGAGTTTTCTCATAAAGTTATCAATACTCTTTCTTCACTTGAGAGTGCTGTGGAGGGTTCTCTTGTTTTTGTAGAGCATCGGAAGTTTTCTGATGCTTTACTGGACAGTTCCGCTGTTGCTGTTTTTTGTACGAATGAGATTGTTTTTAAAGTTCCCGAAACTATGGCAATTTTAGTAACATCCACACCACAGCGTGACTTTGCTCAGATTGGTCGTATTTTGTTTCCAGATTCTGTCAAGCCAATGCCTTGGTTGGGACCCAAGGGGATTTCATCGCATGCGCATATTCATCCAACGGCTAAGTTGGCACATGATGTGTGTATTGAAGCGGGAGCTGTTATTGGTAGAAATGTTGAGATTGGTGCAGGAACTCTTATTTCATCCACAGCTGTTATCGGTGAAAATTGCCGTATTGGATGTGACTGCTATATTGCTCCTAAGGTAACAGTTCAGTGTTCTATAATAGGTGATAAGGTTCAGCTTTATCCTGGTGTTTGCATTGGGCAAGATGGTTTTGGTTATATTGGGGGCGTTTCTGGAATCGAGAAAATTCCACAGCTTGGTCGCGTTATTATTGAGGATGGTGTAGAAGTTGGTGCGAACACGACAATTGATCGTGGGACATTTCAAGATACTGTTATTGGTGAAGGAAGCAAGATTGATAATCTTGTCCAAATTGCCCACAATGTAAAAATTGGCCGCTATTGTCTTATTGCCGCTCAATGTGGCATTGCGGGAAGTACATCGATAGGGGATATGTCTCAGCTTGGCGGAGGTGTCGGAGTAGCCGATCACATCATAATAGGTAAATGTGTTCAGATTGCTGCTCGTAGTGGTGTTATGAATGACATTCCGGATGGCGAAAAATGGGGAGGTAGTCCAGCACGACCATTTAAACAATGGTTTCGTGAAGTAGCGACGTTGCGCAGTATGGGAAAAGTTAAAAAGGAGAAACGCTGATATGATCAGCAGTGAAAAGACTAAAAACTTAGAGGCTGTCGATATTGAAAAACTATTATCAATATTACCGCACCGTTATCCATTTTTATTAATTGATCGTATCGTTGATATTGATGGTGAACAAGGAGCTATTGGTATTAAAAATATAACGATTAATGAGCCGCATTTTACGGGACATTTTCCCGCGAAGCCTGTTATGCCTGGAGTTTTGATTTTAGAAGCTATGGCACAAACGGCAGGAGCAATAGCACTTTTAAATTTAGGCAATAAGCAAACAAATTTAGTTTACCTTATGACGGTTGATAATGCGAAATTTCGTAAGCCGGTTATGCCTGGTGATCAGCTCAAGATTCATGTTCAGCTCTTGAAAAAAAGATCTGGTATGAGACGTTTTTCGTGCGTTGCAAAAGTAGAAGATGTCCGCGTCGCTGAAGCAGAAATTGCTGCGATGATTGTCGAACAAGAATAAAAGATATTTGATGGGAATTTAAAAATGTCCGGTACGAAAATCCATCCAACTGCTCTTGTGGAGAATGGAGCGCAGCTTGGTGAGAATGTACAAGTTGGACCGTTTTGTCATATTAGTTCAGATGCTGTTATTGGTGATGGATGCAGTTTGATGAGTCATGTTGTGATAATGGGGAAGACAACGTTAGGAGCCAAGAGTAAAGTATTTTCTCATGCAGTTTTGGGAGCAGATCCGCAAAATAATAAACATAAGGGAGGGGCTACGACTCTTTCGATTGGTGAAAACTGCACGATTCGTGAAGGCGTAACAATGCATAGGGGTTCCGATTCGAGTGTAGGAATGACAGTTGTTGGTGATAATTGCCAATTTTTTTGTTATGCGCATATTGCTCATGATTGCCATGTAGGGAATCATGTAACATTCGCAAATAATGTGATGATAGCTGGTCATGTTATTATTGGTGATTATGTGATTATTGGTGGGGGTGCTGCTGTGCATCAATTTGTTCGTGTTGGGCATCATGCATTTATTGGTGGTGTATCGGCATTGGTTGGTGATCTCATTCCCTATGGAACAGCTGTTGGGGTACAGGCAAAACTTGCTGGCCTCAATATTATTGGCATGAAGCGTGCGGGACTTGAGCGTCAAGATATTCATGCACTCCGTCATGCGGTTGCTATGCTTTTTGATCATAGCAAACCATTTAAAGAGCGTGTCAGTGATGTTGCTTCTTTCTATTCTTCTTCTCAGTCTGTTCTTGATATAGTTAATTTTATTAAGGAAGAAGGAAAACGTTTTTATTGTACACCAAAATTTGAAGGTGATAGAATAAAAGAACATAAGGATTAAAAATGCCTATTTGGGGAGCCAGAAGTTTTCTTTCCGGCCGTACTGCTATTATAGCAGGAAATGGTGTTCTACCGATTACTGTTGCGCAGGCTCTTGAGAAGAATGGAGAGAATCCTTTTCTTGTGCTTTTGCGTGGTGAGGCGGATTCTGTTCTTTATCGCTATGAGCATTGCGAGCTATCAATTGTGGAGTTAGCGCGACTCGTTAAAATCTTAAAAGAGGCTGGAGTTTATAATGTTGTTTTGGCAGGTGGTGTGAAAAAGCGCCCACTTCTTAAACAATTGCGACTGGACTGGACAACATTTTTAGCTCTCCCTAAGTTAATCGGAGCTTTGAAGAGAGGGGATGATGCGTTATTAAAAGCTTTTATACGGATTATTGAAACGTATGGTTTTCGTGTTGTTGGTGCTCACGAGATAGTCGCAGATCTTTTAGCTCCCATAGAGTTTGATTTAACAGTGCGGCGTGCTACGCGAAAAGAGAAAAAAGATATTTTTTTAGCAGCAGAAGCAGCAAAGCTTTTAGGTCAATTAGATATCGGGCAAGCCGTTGTTGTTGTCCAAGGAAGGGTGGTTGCACTGGAGGGCGCTGAGGGAACTGATAATATGTTGTGGCGTGTTTGTGAAATGCGAGAAAGAGGGCAAATTCCCCTTAAAGGTGGCGTTCTTGTAAAATGTGCAAAACCACAACAGGATAATCGCGTTGATTTACCATCAATTGGGCCCGCGACAATAATGAATATTGCAAAGAGTGGTTTATCTGGTGTTGCGGTGGAGGCAAATAGAAGTCTAATATTATCGGTGAAAACAACAATAGAAAAAGCCAACAAATATTCTCTATTTATAGAGACATTTGAAAAGTTTGGTCATGAATAATTGTTTTTTAAAGATTGCTGTGGTTTCAGGGGAGGAATCTGGTGATTTACTTGCGTCCGATTTAATTTCTTGTTTATCACAACAAACAGGATGCAATATTCATTTGATTGGTGTTGGGGGGAGGCATTTAAAGGCATTAGGTTTAAAAAGCTTTTTTGATTCCCATGATATTGCTTTAATAGGTTTAAAGGAGGTGTTGAAAAAACTACCATTATTGTTGCTACATATTCGCAATTTATCCAAATTTATTGCACAAGAACAACCTGATTGCCTCATTATTATTGATAGTCCTGATTTCACGCATCGTGTTGCAAAAAAGGTGCGCGTTTTAGCGCCTTCTATTCCTATCATTAAATATGTTGCACCAACCGTTTGGGCATGGCGTCCAGAGCGCGCTAAAGCTATGCGCAAGTTTGTTGACCATGTTTTAGCGGTTTTTCCTTTTGAAGAAAAGATTATGCAAGATTTGGGTGGTCCTCCCACGACTTATGTTGGACATCGTCTTTTGACATATCCTTCCCTTTTGATAGTTCAGTCAGAAAAAAAATGCCAATTAGAACAAAGAAATTTGATCGATACACAAACATCATCGCCTACATTAGTTATTTTACCAGGATCACGCAATTTAGAAATTCGTTCTTTGATGCCTATTTTTCGAGAAACAGTAGAGATTCTTGTAAAACGTATTCCTCATTTACGTATTATTTTACCAACCTTACCACGTTTAGCGGATAAAATTCGTGATTTTGTACAAGGCTGGAAAAGCAAAGTAGAAATTGTAGTTGGTGAAGATGCAAAATGGCGTGCTTTTGCACAAGCAGATGTTGCACTTGCAGCATCTGGAACGGTTTCGCTTGAATTAGCATTAGCTAAAATTCCAACGGTCCTTTGCTATAAACTTGATCGTTTTTCTAAATTCTTTTTTTTCCCTAAAATAATTTTATGGAGTGCAGCTCTTCCCAATATTATTTCTGATAAGCCTATTGTACCGGAATATTTTGATGAATTTCTACGCCCAGGCATGTTAGCAAGACAAGTAGAACAACTTTTGTTTAATCCTTTAATACGACAGGCACAACTCGATGCCTTTGAGATGGTAGAACAGAAAATGAAAACTGAAGTACCATCGGGGGTTGTTGGCGCACAAACAATTATCACTCTTTTAAAAAGCAGGAATAAAATTGTATAAATAAAGCAATATGTTAATAATTAATATTTAATTTTAGCAAGAAAATTACAAGCACGTTGGCTTTTAGGATTAGTAAAAAATTCTTCAGAGGCTGTATCTTCAATAATTTTTCCATTTTCTAGAAAGAGTATTCTTTCTGAGACTTTACGTGCGAAGCCCATTTCATGGGTAACACAAAGCATTGTGATCCCTGTATCGGCCAATCGAGCCATCACGTCTAAAACTTCTCCCACACTTTCTGGATCAAGAGCAGAGGTTGGTTCATCAAAAAGCATGACTTCAGGTTCCATACAAAGTGCACGGGCAATCGCAACACGTTGCTGTTGCCCACCAGAAAGTTGTAAAGGATATTTTTCACAGTGTTTTTCAATACCAACATGCGTTAAGTAGCGAATTGCCCGTTCTTGTGCTTGTTGTTTGGAAAGTCCTTGAACTGTCATAGGTGCTAAAATACAATTTTGTATAACACTCATGTGGGGAAATAAATTAAAGTTCTGAAAGACCATTCCTATCTTACGAAGAACATTTTTTTGCTGTTGTATAGGAGCGGTATGGATATCAACATTATGGATACAGATTGAACCTTTTTGTGCTTGTTCTAATTGATTAATACAACGGATTAATGTTGATTTTCCTGATCCCGATGGTCCACAAATAACGATATGTTCACCAGCTTGAACATTAAAGTTGATATCATGTAGGACCTGAAAGTTTCCATACCATTTATTTAGATTTCGAATAGAGATCACAGGGTTTTTACAGGGAGAGATCGATTTATTACTTTTCAAATTCATCTTATTTTATTCTTTCATTGATGAATAACTTGATTAATTCAACATTTTTGTTTGTGAAGTTTTTTATGATCATTTTTATTTACCGTAAATATCGAGTGAGGCGTTGTTCGATAAAAACAATAAAACGATGAATGAGTTCAACGATAAAGAGATAGATAAGAGCAGCCCAAACGTAAACTTGAAAATCGAAAGTCCGTGAATAAGTGAGTTTAGCAACCCCCATTAAATCATAAACAGTAATAAGTGAGGCAAGAGCACTGGATTTAATCATTAAAATCAACTCATTTCCTAGGGGGCGTAATGCTACAATCATTGCTTGTGGAAGAATAACTCTAAAAAATGTGACAGAGTTACTTAGACCTAAAGCTTTTGATGCTTCACGTTGCCCAGTTGTTACGGATAGAAAACTTCCTTTAAAGATCTCAGATTGATAGGCAGCAGAATTGAGAGTAAAAATAAAAAGACAACAATACCACGCGTTTTGAAAAAACCACCACAAACCAACTTGCTGCCAGAAGTCGTTCATTGAACCAAGTCCATAATAAAAAAGGAAGAGTTGAGCTAATAAAGGAGAGCCACGGAAAAAATAGACATAAGCGTTTGCACAATACTGTAAAAATGTATTTTTTGATAGACGTGCAAAAGCAATAAGCATACCAAGAAAAAAACCAAGAGAACAAGAAATAGAAACAAGCTCAACAGTAACAATAAAGCCATTAATAAATTTTGGTCCATAATGGCTTAAAAGATCAGGATTGAAAAGGAAATACAGCCACTCAGGAATCATTGACGTAGCACCTTTTTATCGCCTATTTGAGTGTATGTTTCCAAATGGCGTAAGATTGCAGTAAAAACCGCTGAAAATAACAAATAGAGTAAGCATGCTACAAGATAAAATAGCATGGGTTTATTGGTAGCAGCGACAGCTAAGTTCGTTTGTCGCATGAGGTCAACAAGTGCGATGGTTGAAACAAGGGATGTATCTTTCAGTAAAGTAAGCCAATTATTAGAAAGTCCTGGCAAGGCATTTCGGATGAGCTGAGGAAAGACAATACGAAAAAATGTGGTTGACCGTGAAAGGCCTAAAGCTTTAGCCGCTTCATATTGGCCTTTATCAAAAATATTAAATGCTCCAAGCCAAACCTCACAAGAAAAAGCTGCAAGAACCATACTAAGCGCAAGAACACCAGCAACAAAAGCATTGATACTGAACATGATTTCAAAATTAAAATAGTCAAAGACATTTTGAATAAGGCTTTGTAACCCGTAGTAAACTAAAAACAAAGTTAAAAGCTCTGGTAGTCCACGAAATACCGTTGAAAAGAGGCGTGCCATCGCTTTGGCCATCTTAATATTGGATCGAATCATCACTGCATTTAGAAGACCTAGAGGAAGTCCTAGAAGTCCACAACATAATGCCAATGACAATGTCATTCCTGCACTAGAAAGTATAACCGCTCCCCATCCACCATTGCTAAATGATAGCAATGCTAAATTTTCAATCATTCTTGTGTTCCTCATGAAAGAGTTAGATAATATTTTTTAGAAATAACTAGCGGGTTTCATTTAAACATCATATTGATATTTAATAGATATCACTTGTAAAATATTTTCTCATAATTTTCTCATAAGTTCCATCTAAACGGATTTCTTTTAGCGCCTTATTGAACTTATTTTTAAGATCATTATTATTTTGACGCAGTGCAATTGCAACAGGAAATTTTGTTTCTTCTAGAGTTCCAAGGAGGAGACAGCAATCTTTTCCTTCATTTTTAAGCCAATTTAATGCTTGTAATTTATCAACAATAATCACATCAAGTCGATGATTTAAAAGGTCACGATTCACTTCTATTGTGGAAGGGTAGAGTTTAATTTTCACCTCTTCAGAAGCATAATGATCTTCTGCATAGAAAGCTTGTGTTGTATTTGATTGTACACCAAGATTTTTACCTCTAAAGTCTTGTGTTGAGATTTCTTTAATTCCCGAAGCTTTGGTAACAATAACAGCCAGTGCTGTATCGTAGTAAGGATCTGTGAAGTCAATTTTTTGTAAGCGCTCTTGTGTGAGAGAGAGGGAGGCAATGATAGCATCATATTTTTTTGCAATAAGTCCAGGGATCATTCCCTCGAAGTCTTGTGTGACAACAGTACACTCAACATTCATTTTTTTACAAAGTGCATAAGATATATCAATATCAAGTCCCTGCAATTTATTATTTGAGTCAATATAACTAAAGGGAGGGTATGTGCCTTCACTCGCAATTTTTAATGTTTTCGCATCAGCCAATTGGGTGAATAGTGCGGCGCTTATTATAAGAGCTCTTGCTAATAGTTTCATGATGTTCTCCTATTGGATAAGCGGGAAAATATGAAATCACTATGTTTTTATAATCTGTAAGCTTTTTTGGAGCAATTCAAAAATTTATTGATGTTTATTTTAGATCATTATGTTGGACATTATTATCAAAAAAATTATCTTTTTTATTGATAAAAAAAGAATAAATATCTTATTGCTTGTATGATAGCTTAATTTTCATGAAATGATTGATTTGAATCATTTCATGAGTAAAAACTGAGGATTTTTCTTGAAAATAAAGCTATTCAATTTGAACATAAAGAAAAAATTAGATTTTGATACCATAAAAATACAATCTTATTGTTGTCATTATATTCTATAAAACGTTTAGATATCGAGCAACAATTAAAATTATTTTGATAAATGTAAATTTTCTTATAAAAATGCCGAATTCCCAATTACATTTGCATGCCCAATAAAGAGTTTAAAATATTCCTTAAATATAAAGACTGAATTTTAACTCATAGTGATATCTAATCAATATTGAAAGTAAAATATTTTTTCATAATTTTTTCATAGGTTCCATCAGCACGGATTTCTTCTATTGCTTTATTAAAACTGTTTTTAAGATCGTTATTATTTTGACGGAGTGCAATTGCAACAGGAAAATTTGTTTCTTCTAGAGTTCCTAGGAGGATACAGCAATCTTTTCCTTCATTTTCAAGCCAATTTAATGCTTTTAATTTATCAAAGATAATGATATCAAGCCGATGGCTTAAAAGATCACGATTAGCTTCTATTGCTGTAGGATAAAGTTTGATATTCACTCCTTCAGAGGCATAATAATCTTCCGCATATGCAGCTTGTGTTGTATTCGATTGTACTCCAAGATTTTTACCTCTAAAGTTTTGTGTTGAGATTTCTTTAATCCCCGAATTTTTGGTAACGATAACAGCGAGTACAGTACTGTAGTAAGGATCTGTAAAATCAATTTTTTGTAAGCGCTCTTTTGTAGGAGAAAGGGAAGAAACGATAGCATCGTATTTTTTTGCAAGAAGACCAGGAATCATCCCCTCGAAGTCTTGTGTGACAATAGTACATTCAACATTCATTTTTTTACAAAGCGCATAAGATATATCAATATCAAACCCTTGAAGTTCGTTATTTGAGTCAATATAACTAAATGGCGGATAAGAGGCATCGCTTGCAATTTTCAGCGTTTGAGAATTGGCCGATAGGGTAAACAGTGTTGCGCTTATTATAAGAGCTCCTGCTAATAATTTCATTATGTTCTCCTATTAGATAAGCTGGCAAATATGAAACCATCATGCATTTTTATAATCTGTAAGCTCTTTTGGAGCAATGTAAAAAATTTATCTGTGTTCATTTTGCTATCATTATGCTGGATATCATTATCAAAAAAATGATTTATTTTTATCAAGTATGGGAATAAAAAATACAGGAAAAAAGTACACCTCTTGTTGATTATATAATGATTTTTAATAATTTTACTTAAAAAATCAACAAGTTAGATTTAAAAGGAAAACTATTAACTTAAATACGAAGAAAATTTCAGCTCTTAACAGGACAAAATGTAAAGTATTTTTATTCTAATCTACTTGAAGAGAGATAAGAAGTTTTGGCATTTTAAAGAAGCACTTAATGTAAGCCTTTTGCAATTTTATCTGGAGAAGATAGAAAGTAAAATTGTTACATTGCTAGATTTTAATATGCAATAAGGTTTTTAAACACGAGGGAATGACAGGAAATACACTTCCATTAAAGATAATGAGAATTATAAGGTAAAATTTTCAATTTCTTTTTGCTAAATGTTTGGCTAACTTGCAGAAGAGTATTCTCAATTTAAAACTTAGAATTTTAATTTTTATGATGATGTTACCTCTGTAGAAAGAGTTTTAAAATCACGTTTTATAAAAATTCTCAAAGGATATTTTTGGATTATTTTCAATAAAGCTTCAGTAAACTAAAGCTTTATTGATTTCTTTTTTTAATTTGCACGTTCATCTATAGGAACATAGTCACGCATAGCATAGCCTGTGTAGAGTTGTCGAGGACGACCAATTTTTTGTGCAGGGTCTTCAATCATTTCTTTCCATTGAGCCACCCACCCGACACTGCGTGCCAATGCAAAAAGAACAGTAAACATTTCAGTTGGAAAGCCTAGAGCTTTTAATGTAATGCCGGAATAGAAATCAACATTGGGATAAAGCTTTTTCTCAATAAAATATTCATCACTTAAGGCAATTTTTTCAAGTTCTATTGCAATATCAAGAAGCGGGTCATCTTGAATGTTGAGTTCTTTTAAAACTTCATGACAGGTTTTTTGCATGATTTTTGCACGTGGGTCATAATTTTTATAGACACGGTGCCCAAAGCCCATAAGGCGGAAAGGATCATTTTTATCTTTTGCACGTGCAATAAATTCAGGAATTCTTTCAATAGAACCTATTTCTTGTAGCATTTTTAAACATGCTTCATTGGCACCACCATGTGCTGGTCCCCAAAGGCATGCAACACCTGCTGCAATACAGGCAAACGGATTAGCACCCGAGGATCCAGCAAGACGTACCGTAGATGTAGAAGCATTTTGTTCATGATCTGCATGAAGGATAAAGATTTGATCCATCGCCCGAGCAAGCACAGGGTTTGTTTTATATTCCTCACAAGGAACAGCAAAGCACATACGGAGGAAATTTGCAGCATAACTAAGATCATTACGTGGATAAACAAATGCTTGTCCGATACTGTATTTATAGGCCATAGCAGCAAGCGTTGGAACTTTTGAGATAAGACGAACAGAAGCAATCATTCTCTGGTGAGGATCTGTAATATCAATAGAGTCGTGATAGAACGCAGACATAGCGCCAAGGCAGGCAACCATGACGGCCATAGGATGAGAATCACGGCGGAAGCCATGGAAGAAGCGTGCAAACTGTTCGTGTACCATGGTATGCTGCATAATACATCGATCAAATTCATTTTTTTCTTGCTGTGTTGGAAGTTCACCATAAAGTAAAAGATAACAACTTTCGAGAAAGTCTCCTTTCTCAGCCAATTGATCAATAGGATAACCACGATAAAGCAATATGCCTTTATCACCGTCGATATAAGTAATTTTTGATTCACAAGAAGCTGTTGAAGTAAAACCAGGATCATAAGTAAAAATATCGGTTTTTTTGTAGAGAGAAGCAATTTCAATGACCTCAGGTCCAATCGTACCTTTACGCAAGGGAAGCTCTACTTTTCTATCATTCACAATAATATATGCGTTACTCTCAGACATTCGGTATTCCTTTCAGATCCTTCACTTCTAAAAATTAAGACTCTGCTTCATCAGAGTGGGGGATGTATAACTGAAGCTTTTCTTACTTATATTAAGGGTAGATTGCCTCCAAAAGTGAGTACATGCAATCTAAAAATATTCCCTCATTGATCATTATTACTCAATAAAAAATGTATTTCAATGATATAACATAAAAAACTCTTTTAGGGCGCGTTGAGATATCTCTATAGATCCCTATTTGAGGAAATATACTCAGTACACATCATGGGCATATTGGTGTGATAAGTTGGTCCTTGATGCGATGAAGAGCTTCATCGCGTCCTAATAAAATAAGAACATCCAAAACACTTGGTGATGTTGCACATCCTGTAAGAGCTGCGCGAAGTGGTTGGGCGATAGATCCAAACTTGAGATTCTGCGTTTGTACACAAGAGCGAAGTGTTTCATCTAGGTTTTTTGTATCCCAAGAGGGGCAAGCTTTCAGGGCAAGATAAAGATCGTTTAAAATGGTTCGTCCATTTTTATCCAAGAGCATTTGTGCTTTTTCATCAAGTTGTAAAGGTCGTTGTGTAAAAATGAAGGAGGCATTGTCAATCAGTTCGCACAGTGTTTTTGAACGTTCTTTCAAATGCGGGATTGCTTTTAAAAATTGAACACGGCGTTTTTCATCAAGTCTTTCAATAATTTGTGCTCCCCTATCGGTTTCTGGTAGAATATTAAGAGCGGCATCAAAAAGTTCTTGATCATTACTCATGCGCATATAGTGTCCGTTGATGGAATCGAGCTTTTTGAGATCAAAACGAGCAGCACCTTTGTTAATATCCTCAATGTCAAACCAAGAAATCATATCTTTAAGCGACATCAGTTCGTCATCACCATGACTCCAACCTAAACGGACAAGGTAATTGCGCAAAGCAGCAGGAAGATATCCCATTGTTCGGTAGGTATCAACACCGAGTGCACCATGCCGCTTTGATAATTTTGCACCGTTTTCACCATGGATAAGAGGAATATGGGCCATAACAGGAATGTCCCACCCCATTGCATTGAAGATAATTGTTTGGCGTGCTGCATTTGTAAGATGATCATCACCGCGTATAATATGTGTTACACCCATATCATGATCATCAACGACAACAGCATGCATATAGGTAGGCGAACCATCAGAACGCAAAATAATGAAGTCATCGAGATCTTTATTAGGAAAACGGACATCACCTTGAACACGATCATGTACAATCGTTTCTCCATCTTGAGGGGCTTTGATGCGAATAACAGGCTTAACACCTTTAGGAGCTTCAGAACTATCACGGTCCCGCCAACGTCCATCATAACGTGGTGGGCGCCCTTCTGCACGGGCTTTTTCACGCATTTCAGCTAACTCCTCAGGTGAAGCATAGCAATAGTAAGCTTTGCCGTTTTTGACCAACTGTTCGGCGATTTGGCGGTGACGTTCAGCACGTTCAAATTGCGAAATAGGGGCGCCATCATAATTAAGCCCCATCCAGTGCAAGCCATCTATAATAGCTTTTACAGCTGCTTCTGTTGAGCGCTCTCGGTCTGTATCTTCAATTCGTAAAAGCATTTTTCCACCGGTATGTTTTGCATAAAGCCAATTAAAAAGAGCAGTACGAGCACCACCAATATGAAGGAAGCCAGTGGGTGAAGGGGCAAAACGAGTAATAACAGACACGAATATTTTCCTTTAAACTAAGATATTTCTTATGGAACTTTATAGAAAAGTCATGTTAGCATAAGTGATGGGGTGTGCAATAGCCGTATTGCGAGTTAAAGTGGGGGACTGATGTTTTATAAAAGTAAAGAGGGTTTATCCGAAAAATCTGTTACAGAAAGAAAAAAGCCATGCAAAATAGGGCAGAGTGTTTTTTCTAGATATGATGATGCAAAGAACGGTAGCTATAACCAACAAAAACTTTTTTTATTGAAACTCTCAAAAGAAGTAATCATTTTTTTTCGCAAATGGTTAGAAGATTGTATTAGTAAAGAAGTTTCTTTTGGTATCCTTTTTTCGCTGATTTTAGTCTTTTTTGCCCTAGGAATCATTTTGTATTTTCATTTAGAGTGGGAACCAAGTTGGGGACAATTGGGGGCGTTGGTCAGTATTTTTCTGGGAATATTCTATGTTGCACGTTTTTATCGAAAAATATGGATTCCCGTGGGATTTCTGTTTTGTATTATATTGGGTGCTTTAGCGGCAAAAATAGAAACGTGGCGTATTGCAACACCCATGTTAAGCAGTGACATTGTCACTACATTGACGGGAAGAATTGTTTCTATTGAGTCAGGCGCCAAAGGAGGATTTCGTTTAGTTTTGGATATTTTGAGTACAGAAAAGCCCATATTACGCCATAGTCTTCATCGTATTCGTTTATCGGCAAGATATTTGCCATCCGGCTTAGCGATTGGTGATGGACTGCATGGAAAAGTTAAGATTCGTGCATTCTCTGGGCCGGTGCGTCCAGGAGGCTACGATTTTAGTTTTCATAATTATTTTAAAAGAATTGGGGCTCAAGGCGTTTATTTAGGAAAACCAAGAAAAATATCCGTTTCGCAGCCTGATGGAATATTTGCTATCGTTCTACAGAAAATTGAAAATTTACGCACGAAGATGACACAAAGAATCCGTATGGCCCTTGAAGGAGAAAAGGGGAGTGTTGCTGCTGCTCTCATAACAGGGCAGCGTGCTGGCATTTCAAATGAGACAAATGAAGCATTACGGACGGCTGGATTAGCCCATATTTTATCAATATCAGGTTTACATATGGCGTTGTTAAGCGGCATAGTTCTTTTGAGTATCCGTAGTTTTTTAGCATTTTTTCCAGTTTTTTCTTCCTATTATTCCAGTAAAAAATTTGCTGCTATCGTTGCGTTTATGATAACAGCTTTTTATTTGTTATTGTCGGGCTTAGCAATATCAGCGCAAAGAAGTTTTGTGATGATTGCTGTTATGTTGGTTGCTATATTGTGTAATCGCTCTGCTATAACAATGCGTAATTTTTCTATTGCAGGGTTGATAACTCTGGCGATTACACCCCATGAAATATTAGGTCCTAGCTTTCAAATGTCCTTTTCTGCGACTGCTGCTTTGATCGCTTTTTTTGATTGGTGGAGTGGAAGATCATTTTTTCGTAAAAGAAAAACAACCCCCTCTTATGTTGGAGGAGGAGTGATAAATTTTGCTTTCTTATCGATACTTTCAACATGTGCTTCTTCCCTTGTTGCAGGGAGTGCAAGTGGAATTTATGCTGCTTATCATTTTTCTAATACGGCATCTTTGAGCGTTATCAGTAATGCTTTTGCTTTGCCTGTCATCTCAATTTTCGTCATTCCTTTTGGATTAATTGCAGTTCTCGCAATGTTAGGAGGATTCGAATGGCTCCCCCTTCAAATTATGGGGTTTGGTGTTGATCTTGTGATAAAGATTGCGCTTGCGATCAAGGCTATTTCTCCTGATTTGAATCCTGGTTTTATGCCGTTATCAGCGTTAGTTTTATTGAGTATAGGCTTGGTTGGACTGACTTTTTGCAAAACACCCATCCGGCTCTTTTTTAGTTTGTTTATTTTGGCAGGTATTTCTATTTGTGTAATGCATTCACCTATACAACTGATTATAGCAGATAATATGCGTCTCGTGGGCGTTATCCATGATAAAAAATTATATATTGATCGTTACCATATTTCTAAGTTCACGACATCCATATGGAAAAAGTCATTTCGTGTGAATGAAACGATTAAACCAACAAAATATGGTCCTTCGTTGCACGGACAATTTATTTGTGATTATCATGTATGTACGTCATTATTAGAGAATGGATTAAAAGTAGTTGTTTTACAAAGAGAAACAGATCAATGTGTAGAGGCAGATATTCTCATTCAGACATTTGTGATGCATAATCCAACTTGTTACAAGAAGGCAAAAATAATATTTATGCCTCAACAATTGTTATCACGAGGAAGTGTTATGATGACCAAAGGTGGAGATATTATTTGGTCTTCTCTAGGGTTTCATAGACCATGGAATATGCACAGACAGCATTCATAAAAAAATATAATCTATCATATTTTGCTTCACATTTGGATAATGACAAAACAAAAAATAATAGAAGACTTTTCTGATAAAATTTTGCGGTATTTAAATTAGTAAGTTTATCAAAGTCATTAAAACGGGATAATAATCTAGAGTTTTCTAGAAACAGATGATTTTTATATCTAATCATTTTAAATTTTTCAAAAAAAATTAAGATGCACATCTTTGTGCATCCTATTGATAGCACAAGATAAATCAAAAATTCTTATTGAATGAGAAAAATGCTAACAAATTTTCTCAAAGAAATAAAAAAGATAATTGTTGATTATTCTATTTTATTCTTATCATATATTTCTATAACGAGTAACATCTCTTCAAGCAAGAGATGATGGTAAATTTAAATAGATTGCGTCAAGAGGTTATCTTTTATTATCATTATTATCGATGGTAATAGGGGTGATAAATGTTGCTTATACGGATAAAAGGCAAAGTCATTCATGGATGTTCAGCAGTTAAAAAAAATGGCAGCTATAAAAGCGCTTGAGTTTGTTGAAGATGGTATGCGGCTTGGTATCGGATCTGGTTCGACAGTCAATGAGTTTATTCGTCTTCTAGGCGAGCGTGTTGCGGATGGTTTGCATGTGACTGGTGTTGCTACTTCAAGATATTCTGAACAACTCTGTCGTAAATTTGGAGTACCTGTTAGCACTTTAGAACAAATACCTGAGCTGGATCTTGATATTGACGGAGCAGATGAAATTGGTCCTGAGATGATGCTCATTAAAGGGGGAGGGGGAGCATTGTTGTATGAAAAAATTGTAGCATCGGCATCTCGTGCAATGCTTGTCATTGCTGATGAAACAAAGGTGGTAAAAAGACTTGGTGCTTTTGCACTACCAATTGAAGTTAATCCATTTGGTATCCACACAACATGCAGAACCATTGAAAAAGTCGCTGATGATTTAGGGCTTTCTGGAGAAATTGCATTGCGAATGAATGGAAAAAATCCTTTTGAAACAGATGGTGGTCATTTTATTCTTGATGCATTTTGGGGCTGCATTTTGCAACCAAAACCATTATCGGACGCACTTCTTTCCATTCCTGGTGTTGTTGAGCATGGCCTTTTTTTGGGATTGGCTTCACGTGCAATTGTAGCTATGGCTGATGGTCAAACAAAAATTTTAGAATCTTTTGATTTTTAGAGAAGACAGTTTCATGACGATATGTTAGCACAGTAAAAAAAGATCTTAAAGATTTTAGATAGAAAACGAATTAAAATTATAATTAGCGATCGGGGTAATCATTAAATGAGAATAATATTTTCTTTTCAGCGTTTTGTCGTATATTTTGGTGCAATTGCTATTTTTATTGTGAATATTGGAATGGCTTATGCACAAGGTGTGAGCGATCAACATTTAGCTTCAGCTAGAAAGGCTATAAGTGCCATTCACGCAACGGATCAGTTTGATAGTTTTTTACCAAATGCGGTAGACGATCTTAAAACTGCACTGATGAGGGATGATCCAAATTTGGCAGAGGCAATTTCTGATATTGTTGATAAGCAGGCGCTTGCTTTAATTAAAAGGCGCTCTGATCTAGAAAAAGAGATTGCTCATGTATATGCAAAATATTTTACTCAAAAAGAGCTTGATGCAATAACAGCATTCTACAGTTCTGATACCGGTAAAAAGTTTTTGACAGAAGTCCCCAATATCGCACGTGATTCTTATTCAGCATTTGATGTATGGCGTTCTGCGCTTATGCGGGATCTTGTAGAAAATGTGAAAAAAGAGATGTCTGAAATACTTAATTTGAATAAGTCTACTATGCCTACAAATATGCCTATAAAATCAGAATCTTCAGAAAATAAAAAATAGCTTGATTAATATCATGACAACCACTGGGCAATTTCTGATTTTTTAAATAGCGGCGGTTTTCCCGCCGTTTTTAATATTTTAATGAGAGTAGGTCTTTTTAGAATACGGCTTTATAAAAAATGCTTCTTCAAAAGAAAAAAAGACTTTCATTTGATAATAAATGATCTTAGCCTATTCTTGCAGATACATAAGAAGGAATAATTCGTGGGCTCTTTTGACTTTGATTTATTTGTTATTGGAAGTGGTTCTGGTGGAGTGCGTGCAGCACGGCTTGCTGGAGGACTCGGTAAGCGTGTTGCTATAGCAGAGGAATATCGGATAGGGGGCACTTGTGTTATTCGTGGTTGTGTTCCCAAAAAACTTTATGTTTATGCATCACAATATGTAAAAGAATTTAAGAAAAGTATTGGTTTTGGGTGGGAATATGCGGATCCAATTTTTAGTTGGGAAAAGTTGGTTGCGGCTAAAAATAAAGAAATATCAAGGTTAGAAGGGCTGTATCGTAAGGGATTAGAGAATAACAATGTGCATATTTATGAAAGTCGTGCTACTTTTGTAGATGATCACACATTAGAGCTTTCTGCCACGGGTGAGCGGGTAAGTGCAGAAAAAATTTTGATTGCAACAGGGGCAAAAGTTGCACCAAATACTTCCATAGAAGGCGGTGGATTTTGCCTCACTTCTAATGAGATTTTTGACCTTGATCAACTCCCAAAATCAATAGTCATTGTTGGTGGAGGGTATATTGGTGTTGAATTTACTAATATTTTTCATGAATTAGGTGTAAAAACAACGCTGCTCCATCGTGGTGATTTAATCCTTCGTGGTTTTGATCATGATTTGCGGCAATTGCTTAATGATGCAATGATTGAAAAAGGGATTTCTATTCTCTATGGCGTAACAATTTCTAAAGTGCAGGCTGCAGAAAATTGTTATGAAGTTATTTTATCAAATGGGCAAACGATTAGTGCTGATCAGATTATGTTGGCTACGGGGCGTGTACCAAATACAACGGGTTTAAGACTTGAGCGGGCAGGTGTTCAAGTGGATGAATTTGGTGCAGTTGTTGTTGATGAAAGAATGACAACAAATATACCCCATATTTGGGCTGTTGGTGATGTAACAGGCCATATTCAATTAACACCTGTAGCGATTCATGATGCAATGTGTTTCGTGAAGACTGCGTTTGAGAATATTCCCACGACACCTGATTATGATTTAATTACGACGGCAGTTTTTTCTCAGCCAGAGATTGGAACAGTTGGTCTTTCAGAAGAAGATGCGGTACGTTGTTATAAGCGTCTTGAAATTTATCGTACAGTTTTTCGTCCTATGCGTAATGTTCTTTCTGGGAGTTCAGAGAAAATGCTTATGAAACTCATTGTTGATGGTGAAAGCCGTATTGTTGTGGGTGCTCATATTTTAGGGGAAAACGCTGGTGAGATGGCACAGCTTATAGGGATAGCTCTCAAAGGAAAGCTGACGAAGGATATCTTTGATGAAACGATGGCCGTGCATCCAACGATGGCAGAAGAATTGGTAACGATGTATAAACCAAGTTATATATATGAAAATGGGAAGAAAATAGAAAGTTAAACAGCATATATTGCGGTAAAAAGCTTTTGATATGCCAATCTTTAAGATTAATCTTTAGCGAGAGTGTAATGATAAAAGAATGGGCGCCTGACTCCTGGAGAACAAGGCCAATTAAACAAGTTCCGACTTATCCGGATAAGTCTATGTTAGAAGATGTTGAACGAAAACTGAGAAGCTATCCTCCTTTAGTTTTTGCCGGTGAAGCACGTGATTTAAAAAATGAATTAGCAGCCGTTGCAAAAGGACAAGCTTTTTTATTGCAAGGTGGTGATTGTGCCGAAAGCTTTGCAGAACATGAAGCTGATAATATCCGTGATTTTTTTCGTGTATTTTTGCAAATGGCGATTGTTTTAACCTTTGGTAGTTCTAAACCAGTTGTTAAAATTGGTCGTATTGCTGGTCAATTTGCAAAGCCTCGCTCTTCTGATATCGAAAGCAAAGAGGGAGTTGAATTTCCTGCTTATCGTGGGGATATTATTAATGGCATTGAATTTGAAGCCGGTTCTCGTATTCCAGATCCGCAACGGATGTCTATGGCTTATCGCCAATCTGCGGCAACACTTAATCTATTGCGTGCTTTCTCACAAGGTGGCTATGCTAATTTAGAAAATGTTCACACATGGATGTTGAGTTTTGTTTCTAACAGTCCGCAGGGGGAACGTTATGAATTATTGGCAGAGCGTATTTCTGAATCAATTGATTTTATGCGTTCTATAGGGATTACATCCAAAACACATTCTTCATTGCGTGAAACATCTTTTTATACCAGTCATGAAGCACTTTTGCTTGGTTATGAAGAGGCTTTGACTCGGATTGATTCAACTTCAGGAAATTGGTATGCAACATCCGGTCATATGTTATGGATTGGTGACCGTACACGTCAGATTGACCATGCTCACGTTGAATATTGTCGCGGCATTAAAAATCCTATAGGATTAAAATGTGGTCCTTCCATTGAACCTGATGAGGTTTTAAAATTAATTGATATTTTAAATCCTGAAAACGAACTGGGGCGGCTTACTCTCATTACGCGCTTTGGTTATGATAAAGTTGAAAGTTATCTGCCTAAACTCATCCGTGCCGTTGAACGTGAGAAGCGTGCGGTTATATGGTCATGTGATCCAATGCATGGCAATACAATTACTGCCAATGGTTATAAGACGCGTCCCTTTGATTATGTTTTAAAAGAAGTAGAGAATTTTTTTGCAGTGCATCGTGGAGAGGGAACTTATCCAGGAGGTATTCATATTGAGATGACAGGTCGTGATGTTACTGAATGTACAGGAGGGGCGCATGCTATTTCTGTAGACGATTTATCTGATCGTTATCATACGCAATGTGATCCACGGTTAAATGCAGATCAAGCGTTAGAATTGGCTTTTCTTGTTGCTGAACTCCTTAAAAAAAATCGTGCGAATGATTCGTTAGGAATTGCTGCTGGTGGGTAGGAAAAATTTGCCTAATATACTTTTAGGTCATTATGGCAGAAGAGAATTTTTAAAAAAGTGATATTTCCTGATGATGAAGAATAAAGTTGTGGTTGCTAAACTGATGAAATGATACAAAGGCTTATGAAAAATGATTTTCGGGTATCAATTGCCCAATTAAATCCTATTGTTGGTGATATTGAGGGGAATTTTTCTTTAGCTGCCATGGCACATCAAAAGGCCAAAGAAGAGGGGGCTGATCTTGTTTTATTCACGGAACTTTTTATAAGCGCTTATCCGCCGGAAGATCTTGTTCTAAAACCTGCTTTTACAAAAACATGTGAAGAGACTGTTAAGAAATTAGCAAAGATAACCGTAGGTGGACCAGGAATTGTCATTGGTCTTCCATTAAGACGCAATGGCAATATTTACAACGGTGTCATGCTTCTTGATGAAGGGCGAGTCATTGCCGAAAATTTGAAGTTTGATCTACCTAATTATGCTGAATTTGATGAAAAGCGTTTATTTTCTTCAGGCCCACGAGCTGAGCCTCTTATCTATCGTGGGGTAGGACTAGGAATAGTGATTTGTGAAGATATTTGGAATGATTCTTCACTTTGTGCGGAGCTTGGTAATAAAGGAGCGGAAATTATTCTTGTCCTTAACGGATCTCCCTACTATCGTAATAAAACCTTAAAACGTATAGATGTTGTTCATACGCAAGCTCTACGATCTGGGGTACCAATTATTTATGCTAATCAAGTTGGTGGTCAAGATGAGCTCGTTTTTGATGGCGGGTCTTTTGCCTTGAATGGAGAAGGAAAAAAGATATTTCAAATGAAGCACTTTGATAGCCATATTGCTTTGAGCCATTGGCAAAAAATAACGACGGGATGGCACTGTATTTCAGGTCCTAATGAAAGTCTTCTCAATGGATTAGCGGCCGATTATCAAGCTTGTGTTTTAGGGTTGAGAGATTACGTTAATAAAAATCGCTTTAAGGATGTTATTCTTGGTCTTTCAGGAGGAATTGATTCAGCCCTGTGTACGGCAATGGCGGTGGATGCTCTTGGCTCTGAGAGAGTTCGCACCATTATGATGCCCTATCATTATACTTCACAAGAATCGTTAAAAGATGCTAAAGAGTGTGCACAACTTCTAGGATGTCATTATGAAATAATACCGATTGAGCAACCTGTTGAAGCTTTTTTGAACGCAATGGCGCCAGTTTTTTTAGGGTTGCCGTCTGATGTGACAGAAGAAAATCTTCAAAGCCGTGTACGTGGGACTATTTTAATGGCACTTTCCAATAAATTTGGCTCAATGGTAGTGACAACAGGCAATAAGTCGGAAATGGCTGTGGGATATGCAACACTGTATGGTGATATGAATGGCGGGTTTAATCCTATTAAGGATATTTATAAAATGCAGGTTTATGCATTAGCTGAGTGGCGCAATAAAAATCACTTGCACAATTTGAAAGGACCAGAAGGAATTGTCATTCCATCCAATATTATAGAAAAAACGCCTTCTGCAGAGCTGCGGGAAAATCAAAAAGATGAAGATTCTCTTCCGCCTTATCCTATTCTAGATGATATCTTGCAATCTCTTATAGAAAATGACATGAGTATTTGTGATATTATTAAACGTGGGTATTCACGGGAAACTGTTGAGAAAGTTGAACAGCTTCTTTATGGTGCCGAATATAAAAGACGACAATCTGCACCCGGTGTAAAAATCAGTTACAAGAATTTCGGACGCGATCGTCGCTATCCCATAGTCAATCATTTTCGCGATAAAAATTGAGTATTATTTTATGGTTAAAGTTCGTTTTGCTCCCTCTCCAACAGGTTATATTCATATTGGCAATATCCGTATTGCGCTTTTCAATTGGCTTTATGCGCAAGCGCATAAAGGAGCATTTATCTTGCGCTATGATGATACAGATGTTGAACGTTCTAAACAAGAATATATCGATGCTATTGCTGTTGACCTTGAATGGCTTGGTATTCAACCAGATTCAATTTATTACCAATCTAAGCGATTTAATCGATATGATGAAGTTGCGGAAATTCTCAAACAACGCGGGCTTCTTTATCCCTGTTATGAGACTGCAGAAGAATTAGAGCGACGTCGTAAAATCCAGCTTTCACGCAAATTGCCTCCTATTTATAACCGTGCAGCATTAAAATTGACAGCAGAAGAGAAAAAAAACTTTGAATCTCAAGGTCGTAAACCCCATTGGCGTTTTCTTCTTCCTAATTTTGAAAGTGATCCTTTACAAACAAAGCGAACAGAAGTTTGCTGGAATGATGCAATAAAGGGAAAGCAGACGATTGATTTGGCTTCTCTTTCAGATCCTGTTCTTATTCGTGAAGATGGAAGCTATCTTTATACATTGCCCTCTATTGTTGATGATGTAGATATGGCTATTACGCATATTATTCGTGGGGATGATCATATTACAAATACAGGCGCTCAAATTGCTATTTTTAAAGCTCTTAATGCAGAATTACCGGTTTTTGCTCATACCAATTTATTGGCGACAGTTTTAGGAAAAGGATTTTCAAAACGTAATAATGATCTTTCTATTCGTTCTCTAAGGGAAGAAGGATTTGAATCTATAGCTGTTCAATGCCTTGCCGTTTTGATTGGGACATCGCAAAATGTGCATCCCTATCCTAATCAAGCAGCGCTTTTAGAGCATTTTAATCTCCAAGATACGTCAAGATCCGTTGCAAAATTTGATATTGCTGATCTTCTTGCTTTGAATAGTCATCTTGTCCATGAGTTAACCTATGAAGAAGTAAAAATGCGCCTTAAAAAACTTTCTATTGAGGGAGATAAGGCGGAATATTTCTGGAACGCGATAAGAAACAATATTAATAAAGTCAATGATGCTGTTTTGTGGTGGAAAATCATTCATGATGAACAGAATTTTGATACAGTGGCACTAGAGGATCGTGTATTTGTGCGTCAATCACTCGATTTCTTACCTGAAGGTGCTTTGAATGAGGAAAGTTGGAAAATTTGGACAACAGCATTAAAAGAAAAAACAGGTCGAAAAGGAAAAGCTTTATTTATGCCATTACGTCAGGCACTTACAGGCATGGATCATGGACCTGAAATGGGAAAAATTTTGCAGCTTTTAGGGCGTGAAAAGGTAGCAGAAAGACTCTCTAGGAAATAAGAGCGGCTTTTTTTTAAGCATTTCGTTCATTTCACTCTTAAAGAGAGTAAAGAGCGAATTTATTTACACGTTTTTATAAGCATGAAAGCAGGAATATCATCACCAAATCCAAGGGGCGTGTAATTCTTATTTTTTCGTGGGCGTTGTTGCTCAGATGGCTTCTCTTTATCATTTGCATTTTTGATACATTCTGTTTCATTCTCTTCTACAGATTTTTTAGTGTGAGCAACAGGCTCTTTTGGAGCAGTTTTCTTTGGTGATTTTGAAGATTTTTTCTTTACAACAATACCTTCTGTTTGATCATCGGCTATTAAAGTTGAAAGATCTCCATTGAGCCATTCAATTTTTTCATTACTCATTTCCTCAATGGCATTGATATATTTTTGATCAGCTTTTGTGACAATTGTAAAAGCTTTTCCGCTACGATTTGCACGCCCTGTACGACCAATTCGATGAATATAGTCTTCAGCATGTGTGGGAACGTCATAATTGAAGACATGGCTTACGGCGGGGATATCAAGTCCACGGGCGGCAACATCAGATGCAACAAGAAGTGTGAGTTTATTGTCTTTAAAATCAGCTAATGTGCTCATGCGTGAGTATTGGTCCATATCTCCATGAAGCGCACCTACACTAAAATTATGTCTGATGAGAGATCTAAAAAGTTCAGAGATATCTCTTTTCCGATTACAGAAAATAATAGCGTTTTGAAGTTCTGCACCTTCATTATGAATAAGTTCTCGCAAAACAGCTCTTTTATCCCATGACTTACTTCCCGATTTGACGAGCCGCTGTGTAATTGTGGTTGCGGTTGAGGATGCTTTTGTAACTTCAACAGAAACAGGAGAATGTAAAAATTGCTTTGTTATTTTTGCAATTTCTGGCGCCATTGTTGCAGAAAAGAACAAAGTTTGACGTGTAAAAGGAGTTAGCTTACAGATGCGTTCAATATCAGGAATAAAGCCCATATCCAACATGCGATCAGCTTCATCAATAACAAGGATTTCAACGCCCATCAGGAGCAGTTTACCGCGCTCGCAATGATCGAGAAGGCGCCCTGGTGTTGCTATAAGAACATCAGCTCCCCGTTCAAGTTTGCGATCTTGGAGTTCAAAAGAAACTCCACCAATCAAAAGAGCAACATTTAAACGATGATTTATTCCGTATTTGTCGAAATTTTCTTCAACTTGAGCTGCAATTTCCCGTGTTGGTTCTAAGATGAGCGTACGGGGCATTCGTGCTCTTGCACGACCTTTTTCAAGGAGAGTGAGCATAGGCAATACGAAAGAAGCGGTTTTACCTGTTCCCGTTTGGGCGATTCCTAAAACGTCTTTTCTTTGAAGGACATGTGGAATTGTTTCACTTTGAATAGGTGTTGGAGCTGTATATCCCGCTGATTCCACCGCATTAATAACTTTTGCGGAAAGACCTAAATCAGCAAAACTGTTTAAAGATGGTATCATTTTTTTATCAATTGCTCTGTGATTTTAACTGCGCTATCTAAATGATAATTATAACCAATATTCTATACTCTTAAGAGTGTTAAGATGTTTTCACAAAAAAACTAACTATAACAATCATATACACATAAAAAGCATAATACAATCATTAATAGCGAAATTGTTCTGATAAAATGCGCTCATCCCATGAATGATTTGAGTCAAAAAGGATTGAAGCTGTTACTTCTGTTGCCATTGAAATAGTAACTGAATGGACAGATTTAACTTCAATATTATCTGCAGCAGCGTTGACAGGGCGTTTGTCAGGTTCAAGCATATCAAAGCGCACTATTACTGTATTGGGAAGCAAAGCTCCATGCCAACGCCGAGGGCGAAAAGGGCTAACGGGAGTGAGGGCCATAAGGGGGGCCATAAGAGGTAAAATAGGTCCTTGTGCTGATAAATTATAGGCGGTCGATCCAGCTGGTGTAGCGACGAGGACACCATCACAACTTAATTGTTCCATGCGTACTTTGTTATCAATAGTGATGCGAATTTTTGCGGCTTGATAAGATTGCCGAAAGAGGGATACTTCATTAATTGCAAGCGCCTCGATAGAATCTTGACATTCAGATTTTGCAATCATGCGCAGGGGATGAATTTCTTTTTTATGTGCGACAGCAATACGATTGGGCAATTTTTTTTCATGAAATTCATTCATAAGAAATCCTACAGAACCTTGATTCATGCCATAAATAGGTTTGCCTGTGTTCATGACGTCTCGTACGGTTTGTAACATTGTCCCATCACCACCGATTGCAACAACAATATCAGTTTCTTCCAGAGAAGAATGACCATAAACGGAAATTAATTTATGGGTAGCTTTGATAGCGTCCTCAGTTTCTGCGGAAATAAAATGAAAGCGACTTGGTAATGTAGTCATTTAAAAATTATCCTGATACTTATAATGTATGTTGTAATTTATTTTTGAGAGTTTTGAAGTTGTAACAAAAGCTCTTTTTATAATAAAAAGAGCATTGAATAAAGAGAAGTTATTTCAAGGTAAAGTATCATTGAAAAGTAAGAGGAGTGCATCGTTAGATAAGTTACAAACAAGTAATTTTTTTATTAGAATGATAATTTAGCATTGAAGCTAAGAGTATGATTAGTTAAAAGACCATAACTGATTTTAATAATCAGTTTGAAGCACCCGTAGCTCAGCTGGATAGAGCGCTGCCCTCCGAAGGCAGAGGTCACAGATTCGAATTCTGTCGGGTGCACCAAATTCTTCAACTGCATATCATTCTAAATAACAATATTACCAAAAAAGAAGCTAATTTCCTCTTTCATGAAAATGGTCCATTTGAGTTGTTTATTAAGTTTTATAGCGAAGAAGAAAATGATTTTAAGAGAAGTAAGATTTACGGTTGTGTACATAACTTCTCGGTTAGTCATTTTGAATATCGAGATAAAAAAGCAAGATTATCTAAATATGCTTTCAATTTAACTATAAAACATTTATAACATAAAAATACATAATTAATTCAATATGTTATTGTATAATTGATCTGGCATTTTTGACAGTAGATCGCTAAATATGTTGTTTTGAGCATTAAAATAGATAGCTAAATTTTCTTTTATTCTATTTTTCGAGCTAAAGGCTTTTATGGTGAGATGGAACGCGGATGAGGAATATCACCAGTTAAAGGAATAATAATGGGGATAAAAATAATCGTCAAAATTTGAATTGTTTCAAAACGCTGTATTCGGTATGGTTATTATGGTTTTGAGAATGGGTATCGGGTGATTTCTCTATACACCAATATTGCCAGTTATGTTGGATGAGGGATTGTTTACCTTTAATCAACTTTTTTATATAGCTAGCGCTAATTACGGTGGTTATTTAGTTGGGAGTATGTTCTTTACGTTTGGCAGAATTCGGAATATATCTCTTGCTCCTCACATGCTATCTTGTGCAGCTATAGTAATGAGTGCACTTATTATTTCCATGGCGTTAACACTTGATCCGTTTTGCTTCTCGTGTTGCGAGTGCAGCAATGGTGGTTTTGGGTTCTATTATGGTCATGCAGCATAGCCATAATGGGTGGATTATTGCTTCGCTTTATGCAGGTGCAGGAGTTGGTATTCTATTAGGTAATGAATATGTTATTATTAGTTTGAACAGGGCGCGTGATGCGACAAACATTTGGTTTGAAGTATGCTATTCTTTAAGCGCATGCAATTTATGTTATCGATAATTTCAAACGATTACGTTTTTAACAATGCGATTTGTGTGTGATAAAAACCTATCATAAAGTTTATGAACTGTTATGAATGATAGCTGCTTTTCACTTTATTTGAATGTTTACATGCCTTATAACATTTGCATCATAATTTGCTTTTTATAGTCTATTCATACATGGCAATTGTTTATAAAAAATGGTCAATTGAATCACGTATAAAGTGTGAATTCTAAATGGAATTCATATGAAATAATTTCACACAAACTATTGACTTTGTTGTGTGTTTTTTATGATAAGATTCTTCTCTTATACGGCGTTATCAATTTTATTTGCAAAAATCTGCTTCGCTTTTGACTTTTGATATGGATACAACCTCTTTTGAGGTAGAGCAAAGAATTTTTTAGCCATGGAGAGTGCAACAGTGTTCTTCAAAAATCTTGATTGGTCTGTTGAAGAAATTAAAGAGGTAGATAATTATTCAGCACGTTATCAACTACCAGATTGTGAAGTACAAATTCTTTATAATGACGCAATTATCAAAGGTTATCCGTAATTTGATGTTGGAGTTTCGATTAGTACTGGTATTTTAGCTACTGCCTGCATGGTAATTGATCCCTATCAATTCTCAGCACTTACAAGATCTACAACTTGATTTTTATAAAAAGGGGTTGAGAGTTTGTGAAGAAGAAATATATGCGGATTGGTTGGAATTAAGCTTGATTATCTCTTGAAATAGGCGATAGAAAAAAATTGATCTTCATAAATGCTTTTATTCCAGATATGGAGCACTACCTTGGCAAAAGAGTGAAGTTGAGGCAATAAGGTTATCAAGATAGATGATGCAGATTATAGCTACTTCATATTGGTGCACTGGCTTTATTGGGTAATGTTGCAACCTTACAGTCTTATTATCAAAGTTTCAGTGCAGGGGATCATTTAGCTTTGATGAAAATACCCAAAAGACTCATCTTGAACGTGCATTGGCTTTAGCCAAAGAAGTGGTGAAATCTAAGAAACTCAGCTACACTTTAATTGCAAAAGTAGCAAAAAATACGAGCCATGTGGAAGAAAAACAAAGTTCTTAATAAGAGCTTTCCAGAGAGGTGGAGCTTCATTCTTGGAAGGAAAAAAATAGCTAAATTTATCGAAACAAAAGATAAGAAATATCAAGAAGATCTCAAAAAATTATAGGAACCAGAGTCTAGTTTAACGCTGCCATTATCAGTTGAGTGAACCCAACAATGGCGGAGTTCTATCCATTGGCAGAAATCTGATGTTTGAAAGATGATTTCTTGATGTGAAGCTAATGTTATAATAAATAATTATTATAAATCAATATGTTGTATATATTCATAATTTTTGAGATTAATGACCATTGACAAATAATTTTGCATCATTTTTTCTCTTACAGCTTTTTGTAAATCATCAATGAAAATTTTTATAATGGAAAGTTTATTGATAACATAACTTTTGTATGTTCATTACTTTACGCTTAAAAAATATAAAAATAATGAAATGCAATTAAGTCATCAACTTCTTATTCTTTTCAATTTTTAATCATAAAAAAATCTTTTTATTCATCTTGCTTATAAAAAGAATTAGCTTTTTTCTGGTAAGACAATTGGAGAAATAAGGATTTTAGATATGTTTCGGCGTTCCATTTCAATCACTTTAAAGTGTAAACCATCAGTTTCAAAACTTTCTCCCTCATTTGGTAAATGACCAAACTGCCAAAGCATAAAGCCTGCCAGAGTCGTATAACGATCTGCTTCATCCACAAGGTTACGCCCAAGATAACCACTTAAACGGCGGATATCAGCATATCCCTCAACAAGAAGACTGCCATTTTCAAGTTGTTCTGCGATCATGAGTTCTTCATCGTCATCGGGAAAGTCTCCTGCAATAGCTTCAAGAATATCGGTTGGTGTTGCAATTCCTTCAAAAGATCCATGTTCATCAACAATAATTGCAAGCTGAATCGAAGAATGACGTAATTGCTCCATCAATCGTAAAACACTTGTATTTTCATGAACAACGAGGGGTTCTCGCATAGCTTTTTTCCAATTAATTTTTTTCCCCTCAGCCAAATTCAAAAGAAGATCTTTTGTCAACGCAACGCCAACAAATTCATCTACTTTTTCACGCGCAAGAATTAAGCGGCTATGTTTAACCTTTTGTAATTCTTCACGCATTTCATTTTCATCAGCATTTAAATCTAACCACTCAATCTCATTACGCGGCGACATGATAGAGCGAACAGGGCGATCAGCTAAATCGAGAACACCACGAATCATCTCCTTTTCTTCTGGTCTAAACAACTCAGAAGCTGCAGCCTGTTCAGCAATAACATCTACGGTCTCAGCAAGATGACTATCTTTACTTCCTCCTCCTAAGAGCCTCAAAACAGCATCAGCTGTTCTACTGCGTAGATCATTTGTTTTAATCAATTTTTCACGGTTACGACGTCCAATTTGATTAAAAGCTTCAATGAGAACAGAAAAACCAATAGCAGCATACAAATACCCTTTTGGAATATGAAAACCAAATCCTTCAACAATGAGAGTAAAACCAATCATCATCAAAAAACCAAGACAGAGGATTACAATAGTGGGATGACGATTAATAAAACGCATAAGAACACCAGATCCGCACATCATTACTCCCATAGCAGCTATGACTGCGATATACATAACTGTTGCCTGCTCTTTTGCAATCATCCCTGTTGCGGTAATAATACTGTCTAGTGAAAAAACGGCATCCAGCACCACGATTTGAACAATTACTTGCCAAAAAACAGCATAAGCAACGCCTGTTTTTCTTTCATGTGATACCCCTTCTAACCTTTCATGTAATTCTAGCGTTCCCTTTGCGAGCAAAAAGGCTCCACCACCGATTAAAATAAAGCTATGCCAACTAAAGACAAAAGATGAAAATGAAAGAATTACCCTATCGAGTCTCATAACCCATCCGATAACTGTAAGAAGGAAGAGCCGCATAATTAATGCTAAAGTAAGACCTAGAAAGCGTGCGCGGTCACGCAAATGCAGTGGCAATTTTTCAGCTAAAATTGCAATAAAGATAAGGTTATCTATTCCTAAAACAATTTCGAGAAAAACCAACGTGATCAAACCAAACCACGCATGGGGATCAGTGATCCATTCCATCATTCCTTACCTTTTAGAAGCTTAAAAGCGCGCGATTGACAAAAAAAATTCATAGGCTTTTATTCGTATATTGGATCATGAACATTGAATGTAAAAAAATTTATATTCAACGAAAAAACCAGCAAAATATTGCTTGAATGCATGTGATTACTGATAAAACAAAATGATGCCCCATCCCGCTTAAAACCACAAGAAGGTTCCTCTAAATTTTGCTCGGGCATTATGCTCGATAATCCTCCAACTATAGATTCTGTATAACAATCAGAACATTTATTTATAAAGCTTCTTATAATGGGTTTATTTTTATATAAGATCAAGTGGAGAATATCATATTTTTAACCTTACAGACAATGAGTCTATATAACAAACAACAAAATATCTGGACATCCATCCTTAGGAGCGTTATAGAAACGCTCATTCTCATCTTTTGGGAAGCTTATGGGTGATTAGCTCAGTCGGTAGAGCAGCTGACTCTTAATCAGCGGGTCGTGGGTTCGATCCCCTCATCACCCACCATTCGATTTTATACCATAAATAACTTAATTGATTGCGTAAATTTTTTAAGATACGAGTTGCTAAATAAAATTGGGAAGTAGGATTTCCCCATATGCGTTTGTTTAAAAGTGAAGATTGTTGATATAGCTTAGTCATCAGGTTTTGTACTTTTAGAGGGCTTAAAGAACTTCCAAAAGACATTTAAAGATCTTTTAATGCGTATTGTTTCTTTTTTTTAATCGCAATTGGTAAGGAGAAGTTTCTTACCGACAATTGTGTTATTAAAGGGGTATAAAAATCAACAGTTTTCACTTCTTTTAATATAAATTGATTAAATTTTTTTTGGATTTTTGGCATATTGTTTAAAGATAGAAGAAACTTTACATTTTAGTTGTGTCAGTAGCGTGGATATTTTTTGATAACTCTCCTACTTAAACAAAAAATCTCTGTAATAATCATCAGTATTCCAAGAGGATAAATCAAGATAAAACAAAGTAGTTAGATGGACATAACAGGAATAAAATTAGATCAGTTTAATTGTTTAAAGCTAATACCTGCTAAACGACAGAAAATAAGCTTTAATAAGGCTTCAAGTTTTTAAATATTAGACCTTACAGTTACGCTATACTGTTTTGCCTTTAGCTTAACCGCTAAAAAGATAAACATTAAGAAAGCTGCTCAGAATCATTATAATATATTGATTTATAATAATTAATTATTCTTTTTTTGAAAAAAACTTTATTGTAATAAACTTCTTTTGTTTCAATCCCTCTTATAATGAATTAATTAAAATTATTATTTTTGCATCATAAATGAGATTAACGTGTGGATAAAGACTATTGAAGAAAAGCATAAAAATGATTCTTATTAACGTTCTGAAGCGCTAAAAGTTATCACAACATTGGAAAAATAGTATAATGGTGCAGGCTTGCTCTTTCATTAAAAGGGTTCTTTAGGTATTCTTTATCTATAATAAATTTTCTTTTCAAACAATAAAATGAAATTATTTTCAGATAGAGGTTTTTAATTTTGCGCATTTGTTTTTTGCAAAAAGTTTTGCAATCATGTGCTTTATCTAACATAAAAATCGATTACACTATGAAATAGTACTTTTAGTATCCAATTTTATGGGAGTTTTTTTGAAGGAAAATAGATAAATATTTCTATGTTTTTCGTAAAGTAAGATTCTTATAAAAGGGGACCTTCAAGTTTCAATATAAAAAAGATAAATACAAATAATGATTGTATTAATTTACATATACAATCGAATTTAGTATAGATTATAATCTTTATAGGCATACAAAAAAGAAGTCGTTGATAGCCTTTTATTTATTCAGGTGGTGTTTTGGAGGCTCTTTTCCAATATTGATGCGCTTCAAAAATGGCGACCACAAATAATGAAATGATGAGCGGTATAATCAAATAAAACATTCTAAAGACAATAAGTGCTGCAATAACATCGGTTGGATTTATATTGGGCATGCCTGTTATGAAGAGAGCTTCAAGAACTCCTACTCCTCCTGCTGGAGCATTGGAGAGAAGAGTTATCGTAAAAGATGCTAGGAAAACACCAAGAACAGAGATAAAATGAATATCTGCATTGTGTGGGAGAACAGCATATATAATTCCTGCTGCTCCTAAAAGCTCTAGAGGGCTAATGAGAAGCTGTTGAATAACAATTTTCAACCGTGGATAAGAAAGTTGAATTTTCTTACCTAAGCGTAAGGGTTTTAACTGAAGCCAGCTACCAAACGTATAAAGTGCTATACAGCTGAGTAAAATTGCTCCAACCGTTGTTCCTAACCATTCAGGAAGTTCTTTGTGAATGAGGGTGATAATTTCGGGTTGCAGCACCAAAACGATTCCCAAAAGTAAGATTGTTCCGATTACAAAAGTAAAAGAGCAAAAACCTACTAATATTGCGATTTCTGTTCCGTTTAATCCTTTCATTTTATAGGCACGATAGCGCACAACGGCACCAGAAAAAACTGAAGCACCGATATTGTGTGAAAGAGCGTAGGTTGTAAATGAACATATAGCGATAAAAATCCAAGAAATTTTATGCCCTAGATGTTGCAAGGCAATTCGATCATATCCAGCAAGAGCAGCATAAGCTAGGAGAGAACATAAACAGGCTAGTAACCAATGCTGTGCATTTAAATCGCTCAAGCGCTCCAATACATCCCCAAATGAAATGGCAGAGAGTTTCATATAAAGAATCCGAATAGATATCAGCATTGCTAAGATACCAATCAAGGGCCATATAAATTGCTTTATTTTCACGATTCTTTATCCATTTTATGTTTTCTGTAAATTTTCATGGTTGAGCGTATTCCGTACAGATCTTCGTTCCGTTATATACTCCATAATGCCATTGGCAATTTCTTCATCATCCGTTACTACAACATCAGCACCTAAATCAATGAGATATGCTGTTTCTGTGTCGGATAATGCATGTGTGATTATATGGATATCTTTCTTCATATCCCGTATATTCACGATACATTCTCCTACTTCAATGGTGCTTCGCATTGTAATAACAACTTTATGTGCATTATTTATATTTGCTGCGTCCATTATTTCTTGTTGAATGATATTGCCGCAAATAGCCTCAAAGCCATCTGCAATCGCTTTATCAGAGAGGCGTTTTGATTCTTCTACGATCACTACAGGTTTACCTCTATTTATTAAAGATAATGCAACACACTTACCAATACGACCATAGCCAATAATTACGATATGGTTATTTTTTAAGGTCATCGGTAAAAAATCTTGGTCGGGATCTTGTGGATCAATATCAATAATTGTTTGGGCATTTTGTGAAGATGCAGAATTTTTTTCTAGACGTTTTTTAATTTTATTACAGGCAATGAAAACAAGAGGATTGAGCAAAATAGAAAAAATTGCTCCTCCAAGAATTAAATCATGAGCGTCATTGTTTAAAAGTCCTAAGCTTAAACTTAAACCAGCAAGGATAAAGGAAAATTCTCCGATTTGGGCAAGGCTTGCAGAAATAGTCAAAGCTGTTGCATTAGAATAGCGAAAAGCCTTAACGATGAAAAAGGCAACAGCAGATTTTCCGATTACGATAATGAATAAGGTTGCTAAGAGAGGAAAAAAATGAGTTAAGAGTTTCTCTGGGTCAAATAACATGCCTACAGAAACAAAAAAGAGAACAGAAAAGGCATCGCGCAGTGGTAAAGATTCTTCTGCGGCACGGTGGCTTAATTCTGATTCACTCATGACCATACCAGCAAAAAAAGCACCAAGAGAAAGGGAAACACCAAATAAATGAGCGGCTCCGAAAGCTACTCCTAATGCAATAGCAAAGACGCTAAGACGAAATAATTCACGGGATCCCGATTGTGCGCTCATTTTTAAAAGCCATGGGATAACGCGTCGCCCAATGACGAGCATAAGTGCAATAAATACAATCACTTTCAGGATGGTGAGACCAAAAATACCCCAAATACTTAAATCCAACCATTGAACAAGAGGATCAAACGCTTCTTTTTTGGTATTGCTGATGGCACTTGCCAAGGAAGGGATGAGAACAAGTATAAGGACCATTGCTAAATCCTCAATAATCAACCATCCAACTGCAATGCGTCCTTTTTCTGTTTCAATAAGATGACGCTCCTGCAAAGCACGTAGCAGGATAACAGTACTTGCTATGGATAAAGCAAGACCGAAGATCAAACTACCACTGAAGCCCCATCCCATAATCAAACCAAGGCACAAACCTAGAAAAGTAGAAAATGCCATTTGTGCAATAGCAGCGGGGACAGCAATAGCTTTGACAGATAAAAGATCTTTTAATGAAAAGTGGAGCCCAACACCAAACATCAGCAAAATAATGCCAATTTCAGCAAGTTGATTAATGATGACGGAATCTATTTTAAATCCGCCTGTATTGGGTCCCACAATAACACCAGCTAACAAATAGCCTACAAGTGGTGAAATACGCAAACGGCTAGCAATCATTCCCAAGAGAAATGCTAAACATAAACCTGCAACAATAGTTGTGATAAGTGGTGTGTCGTGGAGCATGGATTATTTACTATTCTTGATCAAAAAGCGAATGAATGAAAATGATTATATTTCTATGAGAAGAGAGGAGAAATGTATCATACGTATTAAAGGGCATTTTTATTTCACTTTGGTAATCGCACGATTATTTCGTTCACGCCACCAATTTCCTAGCAGGAGTAAAATAGGAGCAGCAATAAAGATAGAGGATGATGTTGCAATAATAATCCCAAAGACCATGGGCAATGCAAAATTATGCACAGCACTTCCACCCCATATCGCCATGGGGAGCATAGCAAGAATTGTTGTGGCTGATGTAAAAAAACAACGTACAAGAACCTGATTAATTGACAGATCAATCAGCTCGCGCAACGGCATTTTTTTATAAAGACGCATATTCTCGCGCATCCTATCATAGACGACAACTTTATCATTTATAGAATATCCAACAATTGTTAAGAGTGCAGCGATAGCCGTTAAATTAAAATCAAATTGAAATAAAGCAAAAAAGCCAATCATTTTTGTGGTGTCTAGAATGAGAGTGATAATTGCTCCAATGGCAAAGAACCACTCGAAGCGTAACCATATATAGAGAGACATGGCAATAGCCGCAAGAATAACAGCAGTAAAAGCAGCTGTGGCAAGCTCGCCTGAAATTTTGGGACCAACAACTTCTATTTGATCGAATGTGGTATCGGGATAGATATTTTGTACAGCTGTTTTGACCTTATCAATGGCGATGGTTTGTTGTGCTTCGCTACCGCTTTGTTTCTGCATGCGAATTAATACGGTATTTTCGTTATCAATATTTTGCAAGGTAACTTCACCAATATTAAGAGTAGAAAGCTTGGAACGCAGAGTTGCTAGATCTGCTGGTGCTTTCGTGGTAATACTCATTTGGCTTCCGCCAATGAAATCAATTCCGAAATTCAATCCAGGCTTAAAAAAGAGAAAAACTGAAGCCATTGATAAAACAATTGAGACGCCAATACCAATGAAGCGTGCTTTCATAAAGTGGAAAGTTGTGTTTTGTGGCAGGATGTTGAAAGCAGAGTGAATATGCAATTTTTTAATTTTCCATTTACGAACGATCCAAATCATGATGATGCGTACAATGGTGATATTTGTAAACATGGAGATGATAATACCAAGCAACATTGTTACGGCAAAACCACGAACGGGACCAGTACCGAACCAAAATAGTAAGACGGTCGCTATAATTGCTGTAACATTTGCATCAACAATGGTTGCAAAAGCGTGTTTAAATCCACGATCTAGGGCTGCAAAAGCACCCACACCTTTTCGACTTTCTTCACGGATACGTTCATTGATGAGAATATTAGCATCAACGGCAATACCGATGCCTAAAATAATACCAGCAATACCAGGCAGGGTAAGCGTAGCTCCCAAAAGACTCAGTGCAGCAAATGTTAAAATCGTGTGTAGAGCTAGTGCTATATTGGCAATTAATCCCCAAATGCGGTAGAGAAGAAAAATAAAAATTGCAACAAGAATAAAGCCAATTATGCCGGTGTAAAGTCCCATTTGGATGGCATCAGCACCAAGATTTGGACCTACGGTTCTCTCTTCAATGACCGTGAGTGGTGCGGGGAGGGAACCAGCACGAAGCAAAGCAGCCAGAGTTGAGGCTTCTTTTGGGTCAAAGTTTCCTGTAATTTGGCCTTGTCCATTGGGAATGACACTATTGATGGTCGGAGCGGTTAAAACCTTATTATCTAAAACAATAGCAAAAGGACGGTTAATATTTTGTCGTGTTATATCGGCAAATATTTTTGCACCAGCGGAATCTAGAGTAAATGAAATAATGGAACGTCCTGGTATTTGGGGGTCAAAACCTGCACGGGCATCTTTCAGAACATTTCCATCTAAAGCGATCTGATCATAAATCGCATAATGTTGTGTTGCATCAGTATATCCAGGAAGAATAGAAACACCTATAGGGGGATTATTGGGGTCCACATTAGAAGGAACAAGATGAAAACTCATCTTAGCGGTTGTTCCTAAAAGATCACGTAGTTGTTTTGGATCTTGTAGTCCGGGCAATTGGACCATAATACGATCATTTCCGACCTTTTGGATGGCTGGTTCTGAAACACCAACTTGATCTATACGGCGACGGATGATTTCTAAGCTTTGTTCAATAGCATTGCTTACACGGTCTTTTATACCAGCTTCCGTTAATGTGACGCGGAGAGTTTCATTTTGAGCACTGATCGTGATGTTATGTTCTGTTGTACCAAAGCTACTGTGTATGGGGGTTATTAATGTTTTCAAAGCAGAGAGTGCTTTTTCAGTTTGCGATGGATCAGAAATAAGGGCAATAATGCTATCTTCAACGATACGCACACTTGAGGTGCGGATTTGTTTTTCACGCAATACATTGCGTACACTGCCTAAAACTATGTGTAACTGATCGCGTTTTAACGTTTTGCTATCAACCTCGAGCAGGAGAGAAGAGCCTCCTTGAAGGTCAAGACCAAGTGCTACACGGGTGTCGGGTAAGAATTTCGAGTTTTTAACTTGTTCGTATGAAAATAAATTGGGTAAGGCAACATAAATGCTGCTTAAAAGAATAAAACAATAAAGGGTAGTTAACCAACCAGGTGTACGCATGATATATTCCGCTAATAGGCAATCTAACAGTTATTCAAAGTTAAAAGCACAAGTAAAATAAGATGATCGTTTTATATTCAAGGAAGAGAATTTAAGTGTGTTCATTAGGAGGAGCGCGTTTATTTGAGAAATATTGCGTTTTAACGCTACGAAATCGCGTATCAATAGCTGGAATCTTTATTAAAAAGAAATCCAATATTAGGATTTTTTGAAGGGTTCTCGTAAAAATAGATTCTGTATGGAGTGTTACAAGTTTTTTGTTTTCAGTTGTGGTAACATTCAACTGATCACGCTTATTGTGTAAATCAAATCTATTCGTTTTAATGGTATTATTAGTGTGTGACTGTTTGATTAAATAGGCACGCGTTCCTAGGTTGCTCGTCAAGAATACACCTAAACTGGATAGAAAAATCCAAGTTGTCAAAGGAAGAAAATTTTCTTTTTTGCAATAGAGGTGCAAAAAACACATGCTAGAGTGCCTTCTTTAATCTTATTGAGTTCAGCTTATTTATTATCCTTTTCTCTTATTATCAGTATTATAGGATAAGGGAAAGCTTTTATAAGATTATTCTACAAAAGTTGAAAATATCTGCTTTATACCATATTAAGGAGGGGGGATAAAATCCTTTTTGTGCGCATAAGGTCGATATGTATTCATTTTGTAGAGAAAACATCCACATACTTTTCCTTCTTTTGGGGATTATCTTTGTATTTAATTCTGGTGCATGGGGGAATAGGGGTGCACAAAATACAATTGTCGAACAAACAATAGATTCTTATTCAGTTGATGAAATTATTCAACAACAACAGTTGATTATTGAGACTCTTGAAGAAAATAGTGAAACTTTAAAAAGAGATTTTGACAGAAAGTCAGAAGATGAGCGTTCTTTAGAAGAATTGCGGTTACGTGCACAAGATATCAGTGAACGTGCTATTGAGGCAGCATTTGTTTTGCGTCCTCCTCTTAATGAGATTAATACACTTCTTGATCAATTAACAGAGCTTCATCGTGACGTAAAAAAACTGAAAAGCTCAGTGAAAGAGTATTCTTACTTGATAGAGCAAAAAGCTAAAATTAACAGTATCATGCTTCGTTTTGAAGAAATTTTCTTAGCGGCAAATGGGATAGCTGAACTTTCTATTTCTCAATCTCGGGAGCTTTTTAAACGCACGCTTACGTATAGGTTTGAGTTTTCGATTCCGATGGTTAAACAGCTCGCCCAAAAAACAAAAGAGGCTTCATCAGATTTTCTTTTGTTGTTAAATTCTTGGTGGAATTTTATATTTTATTTCAAGTTGTTACAACTATTTCTTTCCTTTTTAATTCCACTTTTTATCACTTTGGGTCTTTCGTATTTTTCTCGAAAAGTTCTTGTTCATGTGTATTGCCACTTTAGGAAGTCTAATGAGGAAATATCTTATTTACAACGCTTATTGATCGCCTTTATTTCAGTTCTCTTACCTTCGCTTATATGTACTCTTTGCGTTTATCTTGTGTTGTTTTTGTTTCGTAGTTTTAACTTAGATCTAGGTAAGCTTACAACAGTTTTTGATATGATAGGTTGTCAGATTATTTTAGTATTTTTAATCAATCGCTTAGCAATTGTTCTTTTATCTTCGAATATGCCCCATGCGCGTCTTTTCAGTATTGCACCATCGTCTGCTTATCAATTAGTGATTTTACTCACTTCTTTAGCGGGTGTGTTGGCATTTGATGCTGTTCTTGATAGTATTTATCAAATCATTTCAGCGCCTCTATCTTTGACAATTGCTAAAAGTTTTATTGCTGTTTTTCTTGTAGCGATATTGCTGTTTATAATATCATTTGTACCTTTGCGATTTAGACGTAAGCGTTTTCAAGGAGAAAAAAAAGAACCATACTTTTGGCCATTTTATATACGCATTCCTCTTATTGGCTTGGGGGTACTGCTCTTTGTGTTAAATCTTTTAGGTTATGTTGGTCTTGCACGTTTTATTATGCAGCAAATTATGATTGGTGGAGCATTTTTAGTTCTCATGTATTTAGGAATACAAAGCGCTCAAGCACTTGGAACTAAAGGCCAATTTATGAAAACAACGGTTGGTCATCTTTTGATGCAGAGGTTTCATTTAGAAGAAAAAACGATGAATCAATTGGGAGTTTTTGTGAGCGTTTTTCTCAATTTATTTGTTGTTGTATTTTGTGCAATGCCAATTGCTGTACAGTTTGGATTTTCCTATTCTGATTTGAAAGCAGTATTGTGGCAATTGGTTACTGGTTTTCAGATTGGAAATATTACTCTTTCTTTGATTTCTATTATAACAGGAATTATTTCTTTTTGTGTTTGCTGGTTTCTTATTCGCCGATTTATTGGTTGGTTAGATAGTGTGGTGTTGGTCCATGGAGAGTTTGATTCTGGTATACGGAATTCTATCAAAACAGTGATAAGTTATGGAGGCGTTGTTGTGTCTGCTTTGACGGGATTGTCAATGGCAGGTTTGGATCTTAGAAATTTCGCTCTTATTGCTGGAGGACTTTCACTTGGTATAGGTTTTGGTTTACAGAATATTGTCCAAAACTTTGTCTCTGGACTTATTATTTTAGTTGGCAGACCGTTTAAAATAGGAGACTATATAGAATCTGGATCAGTAGGTGGTGTTGTTAAGCGTATTAGTGTGCGTGCAACGGAACTTGAGACCATTCAGCGTAAGACGATTATTATTCCCAATTCAAGCCTTATTAATAACAACGTTAGTAATTGGACTAGACGTAATAAAGTAGGACGAATTGATATACCAGTTACTGTATCATCTAAAGTTGCTCCAGAGCATGTTGCTGAAATTTTGTTGGAGATTGCTTTTGCAACAGAAGGCGTTTTAAAAAATCCTACCCCGCAGGTGAGTTTTACAGCATTTGATCATAAGAGTTTTTCCTTTAATTTAGCTATTTATGTGCCTAATATTACCTCACCTTCTCATGTAACCAATGCTCTTCGATTTGTCTTATATAAGCGTTTTGCTGAGGAAGGAATCTTAGAATGCTGAAATATATTTATGCTTTGATTACAGTTATTCTATTGAATATTTTTACCATAACAGCTTTTGCCGCAACAGTGAAGAATACAGATTTAAAGGTACAGTCTCTCATTGTTGTCGAGGGAAGTATACCTTCAAAAGTTTCTTTGAATACTCATCAAACAATTACAATTTGTATGAAGGGATGTTTTATAACTTTTCCTAATAAAGACCGTTTTGCAATAAAGGCAGATGATAATATAGAAATCAGTAGGGGAAGAGCAATTTTTAAATAAAATGATTGAGAATTTTTATTTAGAGATAATGTTTAGAAGGATAATGATATTGTCGTATTAATAATCTCATCCTTTAGAAAATGGTAGAAAAAAGGTATGATTGTAGTATAAAATAGGTATATTTTTTATACTATATAGAATCTAAAGTATGCATTTTGGATATAAAAATATTGAGGTATTTATAATATTTTTAATGAATATCGATTTTTTAAAAATAGTTACATCATTTTTAGAATTTTTCTCATAAAAAAATTTATAAAATATACTATTTTGTTATTTTTTGCGTTTGTTTTGATACAAAATGCTTTATATTTTTATCATTTAAAAAATATAATAGGTATTTTTATTAAATATTTATTATTTGAAGTATTCATTATTCTAATATTTTAAAATTTATTTGATAATATTAAATTTTGATGTAATTATATATTAATCTAGTGATAGATTTAAATGTAACTATAAAGGAGTACATGCGATTTTTCGGCATAAGATTTTATAAAACTTTGTTTTTCTAAATGTGATTTTTGATTATATTTAAATTTAGCAATGGGGTATAATTTTATGAATACAAAATTTATAACAGCATCTTTTTTTTCTTTGATTTCATCTTCTATAGTACAGGCTGCAGATGTGGTGGCTCATGAGGAGCCAGTACACGTTGCCTCAGAAGTTGTTGCTTCTTCACCTTTTTCTTGGGCAGGTATTTATTTCGGGGGGCAAGTGGGTGGCTTTTCAGGTAAGACTTCTGCAATGACGCGTGATGTTGATATTCCTCTCTATCCTGATGAGGAGAGTAAAAGTAAACCATGGATACCTGTCGAGAAACAGTATATGCCTGAGCTTTCTGGATTTATAGGTGGTTTTTATGCAGGTGTTAATTTTGATCTCGGTAATAATTTTATTGTGGGGATTGATACGGATATGCTTTTAACGGAAAAAAAGGATACAAAAACAAGATTTCATGCTGATGAATCGAGTGCTGGTGGAACGGGCACTGAAGGAGCGGGCACTGAAGGAGCGGGTACTGAAGGAGCGGGTACTGAAGAATCGGCTTCTGATTCTGAGGGAGTAGGGACAGTAGAAAAAAGTCAAAAAAGGGCGAAACAAAAAAGGGCAAAACTTGTCAAGGGCCAGGGTAGAGGCTTTTCTCGCTCTGTTGCAGAGGGTAAAGAAGAGAAAAACAGTTTAACTTTTAATCATACGTTAAAACAAAAATGGACAGGTGCTACACGGGTGCGTGTTGGGTTTTCTGCGGGGCGTGTGATGCCTTATATTGCTGGTGGTGTCGCTTATGGACAGTTTCAAGATATTTTGTCGACAATAATTACGGGAGATGAGCCTTTTAATAGGACATCAGATGTAACAAAAACAATGATTGGTTATACTCTCGGTGGTGGTGTTGATTTTGCAATGACAGATCATCTTGTTGTGCGTGCGGAGTATCGTTACTCAGATTTTGGTAAAAAGAAATTTAAAGACGAGATTGAAGTTAAGTATAAGACGAATGATTTTCGCGCAGGAATAGCTTACAAATTCTAGTTTTGTAGGATAAAGGAGCTTAAATTTAAAAGGTTCTATCTCTTTGATAGGGCCTTTATTTTTTAAATGGTATGCATTGTAAATGCTATTTTATAGTGAAGAAAGGGTCTTTGATTTTGAGTGATGATGAGGAGATAAGAAAGAATTATTTAAATTCTTAATTGTTAAGAATAAAAATTCTTTGGTTCACAAGGTATAGTTAAAATATTTATTTGCAAAGAAGGAATGATTCGTTTTTTGTATTATTGCGGTTATCACATGATAATATCGTTATAGCGTTAAAAAAGTAAACTTAAAGATAGTTTTTCTATCTAAACAATTAGAAGATGAAGAAAATTCAACATGGCATTACGGTGCGCTCTTCCAAACTCACGGGCTGCTCTCTTTACTTCTTCACGGTCGACGGTTGTTTCGCGTAGTCGTTCAAGTGCAATTTTTTCGCTTTCAAGCGGAACTTGCATCTGCTCCAGTGTCTATTTTGTATTCATTGGCTCCATCTGTGGAGGCTTGTTTTATCTTTGTCTGTGGTTGTCCATCAGGCGCTAAAAGTGAAGCAGGGCGCTTTGTTGGATTCTCATTCCATATGGCGATTGCAAGAGCTTCATTGATAGAACCATCTTCAAAAAGAGCCTCATCAAATTTTCCTGTTTTAAATCGTGAAAAACCGTATTAGGAGAGACACGCATCTTTTTCACAAACGCACGAACCGATATGCTATGCCGTTTTTTTTATTCATAGTTTCTCTATTTTGAATGATTTGTCTGAATTATTGTACACTTTAATTTTATTGATGGTGTGATATTTTTCGTGTACATAAAAGTATATGAAGATAGTGTAGGATGGACCAATAAAGAGCTTTAAACATTGATAAACATAAGCTTGATTTTGCTGATGTTATTTACTTTGACTGGGAACATGCTCTTATTGATGCACAAATTCAAATCGCATGAGGGCTATTGGACATTTTTCTGATGGCATCGTAGTTGTTGTTTTTGCAAAGCTTGGCAATGAAGCGGTGTCCATTATCAATTTTCCTCAAGAGAATAAGAAAGAGAGGTTTTCAATGACTAAAAAAACCTTTGGAACAGGATGTGGCTACACAAAAGAAGATTGGGACGCTGTGGATTCCCCACCACTAACAGATGAAGAACTTGTAGGCCTAAAGCCAGCTAAAGAAGTTTTACGTGCTTCTTTTTTTATATGTAGCACAAGAACGCCGCAAATATGGGCGTCTACCAGTTGAATCTCCCAAATAGGCGGTTACTTTATTTCTTTACCAAAACGTTATTGCCTCTTTGTAAGAAACCGGGGAGAGACTGGCGCGTGCGTATGGGGAAGTTTTAAAAAAGCAAGTGGTATCTAAACCAACCACCTCCTCATTTTTAAGAAAGAGGAGGGGATTTCTGTTTTTTACTTATGCAGCTTTCATGAAAGATCTTTTTAAGACCTGTTTTACTTCTTTAATGAGAGCTTTATAATGTTCAAGTTCTTTTTCGAGTCCATTTGCATCTAACAAACGTTTTATCATCAATCCTAAGATCTCTTCAACACCGGCAGGTTTTTTTAAACACTCATAAGAAAATAATTCATAATCAACAGATTGGCTTTTCAACTTTTTTCGCATTCAATAAAATAGCGACATGTTTGACGTCCTTTCTTATTGCGTTTAACCATTGAGAACTCTTTTGCTATATCTAATCTAAGGTGATAATTAATTGCTGTAACAGCCCTAGATTTTACGCTTCCCAATTTTGGGAACCGCAAATCTTGTGTTTTTATGAAATCTTTTCCTTCTTCAAATTTATACTGATTAATACGATCTGTAATCCAATTAGAAAAACGTTTTCCTATTCCAAAAAATGTGTGCAACTCGCGTGCGTTTACTGTTTGAACAGCTTCCGGATTAATAACCTGTTCTCTAATTTCTATAAGATTGTTCATAAATAACTCCTTGTGTTTAGATGTTTTTGATTGACACTCAATAAAAGGAATATTTCCTTTTGATGCTACAGGGAGCAAAAATAACATCCAAGCGGTTGGTTCTACTCTCACCTACGCACGATGGAACAATGCTTCTTTCAGGTGTCTCTCTTGAACAAATGAATGAGATCAGAGAATTAATAGAACAGACAAGATCGGATGAAAGTAAGCTTCTCTCTTTCATAGGAGTAAAAAACTTCACAGATATGTCTTATAAACAAGCACAAACCGCTTTGTTTTCTTTGAAAAAAAGCAATGCTCTCGCAAATGAATAAAGCACAACAAGAGCAACAAACGGCGGTGTGAGATGGAGCAACGAACAGCAGAATAGTTTCAAGCACGCTTGGGTAAAGTCACCGCATCTAATGTCTACAGCGTACTCAGTAAGGCAGCAAAATGTTTTCTGAAAAGCAAATGTGAAGATTACAAAATGAAACTCATAATAAGAGCGCTTAACAGGAGAAATAAGCCAATCTCATACAACACCTGCTATGCAATGGGGCATTGAACATGAGGATGATACCTTGAAAGAATATGCATTCATTTATAATGTCGATATAATAGAATGTGGATTCATCCAACATCCTACAATAGAAATAGTTGATGCAAGTCCTGATGGGTTCATTGGAGAGGACGGTTTAATTGAAGTCAAATGTTCACAATCAACGACTCATCTTCGTTTTTTTGTATATGACGAAATCAAGCCAGAATATCACGTACAGATGCAATTCCAAATGGCATGCACCGGACGCAAATGGTGTGATTTCATGGACTATAATCCAAACTTTGTAGGTAAATCTACTGGTTTGAGAATGAAAATCAAACGCATCCTCCATGATGAGAAACACATTGAAGAGATTAATAAAACTGTTGAAACCTTCTTAGCGGAAATAGAACAAGAGATGCACAAGATTTTGACAAAAGCCGCTTAAACCTATGGGGGTGCTTCCCCCAACACCCCCGCCCATTTAATTAATATAAAAAAGAGAAAGGCAATGAGATGATACTTGATGATGGAGATAGATATGTAACAACCCGTGAATGTGCAAAGCTTTTTAGTGTATCCACAACCACAATTTGTAATTGGGTATTTCAAAGGGGTATTTCCAGAACTATATAAGCTAGGTAGAGCAGTGAGGTGGAGAAAGAAAGAGATCTTAACCGTCACTCCAAAGAAAAATAAGGAGAAAATAGGAGTAAATTAGGTAAAGTTGTATAAACCGTATAAGGTGGTCTAAAAGCTGGTCTGAAAATGGCTATTTAAAGAAAAAATCTATATATTTCAATATGTTTAATAAATAAAATGGTGCCCAAAAGAGGACTCGAACCTCCACGCCTTGCGGCACAGGTACCTGAAACCTGCGCGTCTACCAATTCCGCCATCTGGGCTCATAAAATTGATCTAAGCGTATGAAGCAATTCTGTCAATGAAATTATAGAATTTATTTTTTTAGCTTAAAACGATTGAATTGATTTTTTGGGAGATCATGATTTTAGAAGTTTAAGGTGCGAGGACTGTCTTCGATAAAATTGTTGAATCCGGACTAAATGTATAAATAATAGGAATGCCGGTTGCTAATTCTTGAGATATAATTTCCTCACCGGAGAGGCCTTCAAGCGCCATAATAAGAGCACGAAGAGAGTTTCCATGCGCTGCGATCAAAACAGTTTGGGAGCGCAAAATATGAGGCTGGATGTGGTAAAGATAATAAGGCCAGATGCGCGCACCGGTGTCGCGTAGGCTTTCTCCATTCGGGGGCGCAATCGTATAAGAGCGGCGCCACATTTGCACTTGCTCTTGTCCCCATTGTTGGCGTACTTCATCTTTATTTAAACCAGAAAGATCACCATAATTACGTTCATTTAATGCGGGATTTTTTATCACTTCTAAATCTGATTGTCCCATTTGCTCTAAAATGTGCTGAGCCGTTTTTTGAGCACGCTGTAAGGCAGATGTATAAGCGATATCAAACTTCAAACCATATTCTTTCAGTTTTTTTCCTGCTTCTATCGCTTCTGCATGACCTTTTTCTGTTAAATCGGGATCTTTCCAACCGGTAAAAAGGTTTTTGAGATTCCATTCACTTTGTCCATGACGAATTAGTACAAGTATGCGTTCCATTATGAATTGCCTCTATTCTATTGATTGTTTAAAATTCATCGTTCAATCCCAAAACATCGAGCATTGAATAAAGACCGTTTTCATGATTTTTTGCCCACAAAGCTGCTTTTAATGCGCCATTGGCAAAGATAGAGCGTTCTTGCGCTGTATGTGAAAGAACAATGCGCTCATGGGAACCGGCAAAAATGACACTGTGTTCTCCAACAACTGTTCCACCACGTGAACAAGAAAAGCCAATGGAGCCTTTTTCGCGTTTACCTATATAACCATTGCGTTCGTTGACACGCACATTTTTAAGCGTAACATTGCGCCCTTCAGCTGCTGCTTGGCCAAGAAGAAGGGCTGTTCCAGAAGGGGCGTCAACTTTGTTCGCGTGATGCATTTCATAAACTTCGATATCAAAATCATTGGCTTCTAATGCTTTAGCGGCTTTCTTTACAAGGTTGGCCAAAAGATTTATTCCAAGGCTCATATTTCCGGATTTGACAATTGTTGTATATTTCGCAAAATCTGCAATTTTTTCTTCTTCTGTTTTGCTAAATCCTGTGGTGCCAATAATATGGACAAGTTTTTTTTGAGCAGCGTAGTTAGCATAAAGAATACTGGCTTCTGGTTGAGAAAAATCTAAAATACCTTCTGTGTTAGAAAAGGCATTTTCAGGATCGTCAGTAATGCCAATCCCAAGAGAATCTGAACCAATTAAGGCACTGGCATCTTTTCCTACAAACGGTGAGCCTTTGCGTACAAGAACAGCACAAAGCTCTACATCTTTCCTCTGTTGGATTGCTGTAATGAGTTCACGTCCCATTCTCCCATTTGCACCAACAACTGTAAGGCGCATTCTTATCTCCTTATAATACTTCACTGTGCAGTATAGGCAAATTCTTGCCTTCTTTCCAATGGTTCTTTTTCTTTATAGGAAAAAATTTTTCCTGCTTTAATTTATCTTCTTGTGCTGTAAAACACTGTTGTTTAGAGCAAGTGATATAAGATTTACAAATTTAAATTAGAGATGTTTTTCGTTAGAGTGTGTCATGAATATTCCTAAATAAGGTTTGCTTATGAAACCTAATGAAGATTGTGTATTACTTCACGTTTTTGTTTCTTTCGTTCTTTAAGGGGGGCGTTCTTTATGCAAAACAAGATCTCCCAAACAAATACACCTATGTTGTCAATTTATGCTTTTCTTTAATATTTTTTCACACACCAATTCCATGTGTGATGCTTAAGCAAGCGATATTGATTGTTTCAAATTTGATGAAGGTAATGAGAAAAAGGTATTTGGAATTGATGATTCAAGTTAAAAAAACGATTATTTAATCATTTTATATCAATATGTTATCCATTAATAAAATCACGTAAAAGGGGGTAGAAATAAGGGACCAACAAGAAGTTGAATTGTTTATACATGAGAATTGGTCGGATTCTTTATCTTTTAGGAAAGTCAGTTGAAAAAATTGTTATGTTGTAAAAACGCATGATGAGGCTTTGTTTGTTATAGAGAAAATAGTATATATGTTATGTAGTGCGTTTTTTCATATATTGAGGAGAATGGAGGATAACATGTGTTAAGTATTGTTATTTTATTTGCCTAGCTTCCAGTGATGCTACAGCTCTTATATTTAAAGAGATTCTTTAAAGTCTTTTCTTAAATAATTTTTATTCCTATGCTAATCTTTTTTGTGATACGTCAAGAAAGTGATTTTTTTCATGCATTATAAGGGGGGATGAAATAAGAAAATATTATGGGGGGCTTATTCTCTGTTTAATATGATTCTAAATCAATGTATTACCGTATTGTTTATACGCATGCATAAAAATTCATAAGCCTATAAATATCCTTTAGATAAAATATCGTTTTTACTTTTTTTGTGGAAGAAGGCTAGAAATCAAGATCTGCATAGTGAGCACTTGCAACAATTCCGCGGACGCGATCTGTTAAAAGAGAACGAAAAGAAGGGCGTGATTTAATTCTCATATACCAGTCTTTGGCAGCAGGAGATTGTTCCCAGTCAATTTCCCCTAGAAAGTCAAGTACAGAAATAGAGGCTGCTGCTGCTAGGTCTGCATAGGACAAGGCAGAACCGACTAAGCTATCGCGAGAGGCACAGAGCCAGTTGAGATAGTTCATATGTGGTAAAATATTGGCACGTGCATTGCGTAAAATTTGTGAATTAGGAGCACCACCACCAATGGCAAGTGGCATTTCACGTTTATGGATTCGTTCTCGTACGATATGGCGCGTTGCTTCATTTTCGAATTTATTTAAGAACCAGTCATTGAGACGGCGTACTTCCGCACGATCTAAAGGATTTTCCGGAAAGAGCTTATTGTCTTGTCGTAAACTTCCATGTGTTTCGTCTAAATATTCGCAGATAACAAGAGGACCTGATAATGGAACCTCGTGTTCATCGAGAAAAACAGGAACATGACCAGCGGGATTGAGGGCTAGAAATTCGTGTCTTCTTGCCCATTCATATTCTTCAATCAGTTGAGTGGTTACACCATATTCCCCAAGAATGAGGCGTATGAAGCGCGAGGCAGCGGATAGGGGAGAGTGAAAAAGTGTCAGCATAATTTACACTATCAAATAGAGTTGATGAGAATTCTTTCAAGTAATCATTTTTATAAAGATGCTTGACTAGAAGTACAAGATCATTAGCAGCTGCTAGTAATTATAATTAATAAATTGTTAATAATAGCAATTGTTCTTTTATGCGATGGTTTGCAAAATGGCAGCACGTAATTCTTCTAAACCGAGAGCTTTTTCTGAAGAGGTTACAAGAAGCTCAGGATAAGCTGCCGGACGTTTGAGAAGCTTTGTTTGTGTGCTCATAATTAATTTTTCCAAGGCATTTGATTTGATTTTATCGCTTTTTGTCAAAACAATTTGATAAGAAACGGCTGCTTTATCAAGGAGAGCAAGAACATCTTCATCATTGTTTTTGATTCCGTGTCGTGAATCAATTAAGATATATACACGTTTTAATGTTGTGCGCCCCCGTAAATAGCTAAAAATCAAATTTGTCCACGCATCGACCAGATTTTTAGGAGCAGCAGCGAAACCATAACCAGGCATATCTACTAATGCTAGAGGGGGAAGATCTCCCAGCTGTCCACTGAAGCCATCGGGGACAAAATAATTAAGCTCTTGAGTCCGTCCTGGTGTATTTGAGGTGCGTGCTAAGCTTTTTTGTTGGACGAGTGCGTTTATTAAAGATGATTTTCCAACATTGGAACGTCCTGCAAATGCAATTTCTGGTGGTCCTTCAGGGGGGAGAAAGCGTATTGCTGGTACACCACGAATAAAAATCCAATTGCGAGAAAAAATTCCAGAAAGGGAAGAATCTCTTGTCATTCATGCACTTCTTTTTTGGGTGATTTTCTCCACATGGTTTTCAGATTATCGAAAAGCTCAATTTTAACTCCTTGGCGCTTCATCATGATACCTTGCTGAATGATTGATAATATATTGTTCCATGCCCAATAGATAACGAGACCAACAGGAAAAGAGGCGAGCATAAAAGTAAAGACAACAGGCATCCATGTGAATATCATCGCTTGCGTTTGGTCTTGAGGAGCGGGATTCATACGCATTTGTAAAAACATCGTTATTCCCATAATCAAAGGCCATGCACCAATCATAAGGAATGTTGGAGTTGTATACGGTAAGAGACCAAACAAGTTAAAAAGAGAAGTTGGATCGGGTGCCGCTAAATCTTCAATCCAGCCAAAGAAAGGGGCATGGCGCATTTCAATGGTGATATAGAGAACTTTATAAAGAGCAAAGAATATTGGGAATTGAACCAACATTGGCCAACAACCAGCAAGGGGATTAATTTTTTCGGTTTTATATAGTTCTATTATTGCTTGTTGTTGCTTGGTTCTATCATCGGGATATTTTTCTTTTATTTCTAGCAACCGCGGTTGTAAAAGCTTCATGCGTGCCATAGATTTATAAGATTTATTGGCTAGAGGAAAAAGAAGAGTTTTTAAGAGCACCGTGACAAGAAGGATGGCGATACCAAAATTTCCTGTTTGTTTATAAAGGACATCAATGAGAGAAAACATTGGTTTGGTGATGAAATCAAACCAGCCCCAATCAATTAAAAGAGCAAACTTTTTGATTTTTAGGTCATTTTGATAGTTATTAATAATTTCAACTTGTTTTGCACCAGCAAAAAGCCGATTTGTAATAGTTTTTGTTTCATTTGGAGCAATCGTTAAAAGCGATCCTAGTAAGTCAGACTGATAATGCGTTTGCAAACGATCAAAATAAATAAAACGGCTTGTATATTCTTTATTTTGCGGGGGAATAACTGCTACAGCCCAATATTTATCGGTAATACCAATCCAACCTCCTGTTACTTTGGAGAAAGTCATGCTCTTTTGCCCATTATCAGGATTTGGATCAAGCTCTGCTAAGGTTTTATATTTTTCAGTTTTGAGCGAATCTCCTGCAATACCTATCATACCTTCATGAAGTAAATAGGTTGCATTTGTATGTTCTGGTGGTGCTGCACGAGCAACGCGGGCATAGGATGAGAGATATATTGGTTGATCACTTTCATTGCTGATAGAATCTTCAATGGTAAACATGAAATGATCATCAACAGAAAGAATACGCCGGAAGATCTGTCCTTGTCCATTATTATAAATTAAAGTGATAGGTGTTGAAGGAGTCAGGATTGTATTGTTTCCCTCTATTTGCCATTGTGTATCCGATTGTGGCAAAGCTTTTGCTGGTAAAGATGCACTTGCAAAACCAAATTCAGCAAGGTAGGTCGTTTTGAAACCCTTAGGATTCAGCAAATCGATTTCCGGTGATTTTTTATCGACTGTTAAACGATATTTTTTGAGGTGAAGATCATCAAATTGTGCACCAACAAGATTAATAGAGCCTTCCAGTTCATTGGTTTTGATCGCAATACGCTTTGTTTTGGCCAATACAGCTTTCCGGATTTCAGGTGTCATTGGCTGTTCGATGATAGATGTTGCTTGATGCGTTGAGGTATCGTCAGAAAAATTCGTCGTGGTAGTAGAAAGGGTTGATTGTTGTTTTGACAATTGCTGTGTGATGACTTGTTGTTTTTGTAACTTTGCTTGTTTGGGAGCAACATGAAGAAATTGCCATGCGATGAGCACTACGAAAGATAAGCCAATAGCGATAAAGAAATTGCGGTTATATTCCATCCGTACACCCTTGTTGTTGTTGCTGATGTTTTATTTTTGGTTTTATTCGCCGATTTAATTCACTAATTAAGGATGTAAAAGGCGCATGTAACGCATCACGATATGCTACAATGACATAGTCTGTTCCTGCTTCCATGTGGTTTGTTACACCAACTCTTACGGCTTCACGCAAGCGCCTTTTGATACGATTGCGTTTCACAGCATTACCGTTTTTACGGGTAACCGTGAAGCCTACACGTGCAACAAGAGAATCTTTTCTTTCTGTTGTTTGTTCACGAGATTTAACTTCGAGCAAAAATAAAGGACCACGCCGCTTTTCTCCTGTACGGACAGCCAAAAAGTCTGCTCTTTTGCGAATACGGCAGGGATGTTTTTTCTTCATAAAAGAACATTTCGCAATTTCACTAAATGCCTGCAAGCAGGCATTAGAGGTTCATAACAAAAGTTTCACAACGAAGAAATGGTGAGCAATCCTCAACGGTTGTGAAAATTTAAATGGTTAAGCAGAGAGCCGCTTACGTCCACGAGCACGTCTTGCAGCAATAACTTTACGTCCTCCAGCTGTAGCCATGCGTGCACGAAACCCATGGCGGCGTTTACGGACAAGTTTAGAGGGTTGGTAAGTACGTTTCATTTATTTAAATACCGCGGAGTGCGGCCCTTCTTAATCTTCGTTTTATGAGCAGTTATGCGCGAGATGAACGATTTTATCCTATCATACGGCTGTTAACCCATAAGGAAAAATATAAAAAAAGTCAATCTTAGATTGTTTTTCTCGCTCTTGAAAGAATACAAAACACCTTACAACCGTCTGTGATATTTTTTTACGATACTGTAAGAGTGTCAGAAATAACGATTGAGTCTACAGAAAATAAATGACTAGGGCGTTAAAGAATTAAAGAAAGTGTGACTGATTACTGTATACTCAATTTAAAGTATCCTTTAATATTAAAAAAATTTTTTCAGTTTTTGTTTTTACAAAATTTTTATCAGAACATTCATTAAAGTGGTTGTAGAAAAATACGATTGATAGGATTTTATAGCAGATTTTATGTTTGAGATTCTTTATTTAAGGATGGTTTCATATTTTTAAAGAGAAAAGAGATAAGATATAAGTAATTTATACTTTATAATTCTGAGTAAAGTAGAAAATTATCAGGTGATGAACCTGTAAGTATTTTTCGTTCTTATGCTTGTATTTGCTGGTATTTTTATAGAGAGGAAAGAACTTGGATTCTATTACAAGTGAGGCTGTCCGCAACGTATTACGTAAAATCAAAGGACCAGATCTTGAAAGCGATATTGTGTCGTTGGGGCTTCTTTCAGAAATATTGATTGCTGATGGTAAGGTTTTTTTTTCCATTACAGTTCCTGATGGAGGTGTGCAAGAATGGGAATCATTGCGTCGTTCTGCTGAAAAGATGGTATGTGCTTTGGAGGGAGTGGAATCTGTGGTTGTCACACTTACAGCAGAAAAAACAACAAAGGCAGCACCTAAACAGAGAGCAAATCTCTTACCGAGCAAAATGCCCATAGAAGGTGTGCGACATGTGATTGCTGTTGCTTCTGGAAAAGGAGGGGTCGGAAAATCTACGATGGCAATAAATATCGCCTTAGCTTTACAAGATTCTGGTTTCAAGACGGGGGTGATGGATGCTGATATTTATGGTCCATCTTTGCCGCGTTTGACAGGACTTGTTAATCAAAAACCACAGCTCATTGAAGAAAAAAAGATTCAACCTCTTGAAAAATTCGGACTTAAATTGATGTCGATGGGATTTTTGGTTGAGGAAGAAAAGCCGGTAGTATGGCGTGGTCCTATGGTTATGGCAGCTGTAACGCAATTGTTACGAGATGTTTTATGGGGACCCCTGGACGTTTTAGTCGTTGATATGCCGCCTGGAACAGGGGATGCACAATTAACGCTTGTCCAACAGGTACAGTTAACAGGTGCGTTGGTTGTCTCTACGCCCCAAGATCTTGCTTTAGTGGATGCGCGTAAAGCAATAGAAATGTTCATGAAAGTCAATGTTCCTATTTTAGGAATTATTGAGAATATGAGTTATTTTATCGCTCCTGATACAGGAAAACGCTATGATATTTTTGGCTATGGTGGTGCACGGGCAGAAGCGGAACGTCGAGAATTTCCTTTCTTAGCGGAAATACCGCTTGATGCGGCTTTACGATTTTCTTCAGATGAGGGGATCCCTATTTTTGTTGCTAAGCCTAGTGAAGAGCATACTAAACTGTATCGTAAAATTGTTGATCAAATAAAAAATAAACTCTTTTGAATGTTTTTTTAAGAGAGTTTATTAAAACACGATCATGAAAGACATAAAAATAGTTTCTTCTTTGTAAGGGAAAGTTTTAATGTGAGAATGGAGTATATTAGGTTAAATAAACAAAAATTATTCATGCGTTTGAATAACCTGAAGGGAGAACAAATTGGTTGGAGCCATGAGGCAGAAAAAAATATTGGACTTGAGGCTAAAAGAAGAAGACAGAAAATAAAAATAATTTAGAAAAATTGTAAAAGGTTGTAAAAAATATTTTAAAAATCAATTCTCTTCATAAGATGATATCTTTTTCAGGTGTAAAAAGCATTTTTCGATGTGAGTTTTCGTGATATAAATCTTCAACATTTAGCTCTTTCTTATTGAGATGATAAAAATATTGGTCAAGTCTTTTTAGAAGCATTCATTTTTTGCAAAGTAGCCTCAAGAGCTGTTGTTAAAGCATTCCTTCCCCCTTGTTGAGAAAAGCAATTTGACAAAAATTCATTTGTTCCATCCTTTGTTGAAAACTCTTTTTCAAGCAGTGCAAAATCGAGAGATATAGAACGATCCGTTGCTATAATTTTACGCATTTCATCCGTAAGGTTTCCAAACATCATGGTAAGGAATTCTGTGGATTGCTGTTTTTTTAACCCTTGTGTTATAAACCATTGATGGGCAGTTTCTATAAAATTGAAATATACTCCCATAAGTGAACCAGCTGTCATAAAAAGATTAAACTGCTCCTCCTTATCTAGCACCAATGTGCCTCCCAATGCATCAAATAAAGTGCGTAAAAAGGGATGATCAGGATAGATTGGTGTCAAATTCTTGCATTCTGCAACAAAAGGTAATGGAACAGCACGATAAACTTTATGATTAATCCACTCTTCTATTTCTGCTGCTTTTGCCATAGCAAGTACGGAAATAACCAGCTGTTCTGGACGAAAACGAAGAGAGCGCAAAATGCCTTCTGCAATTTGGTTGGGCAAGCAAAGAAAAACACAATCACTAACATCGAGCAACGCTTGGTTATTTTCAGCAATCATAACTTTGTCATAAGTGTTTGAAAGGCGCTTTGCTGTTTGTGCATTGCGAGGCGAAACAATAATGGAAGAAACATCAAAGGTACTTGTCATTAGGCCATTCACCATTGAAGCACTGATTGTACCTGTTCCCAAAAAGCCAAGTCTCATTTCTATTTCTCAGTTTTATAATTTAAAAGGAATCTTAATCAACATCTCAAGTGTTTTAACTAACATAAACGCTAATTGAAGAAGCAACACATAACATAGCAAAAATAATCAAGCCCAAATAGATTTTAGGCTTGTCAAAGAGAACGGCAAAAGCAGAAAACCAACCAACAACAGCTGCGGCTAATGCAAATAAAAAACCAGGTTTATTCATAAGCACAATATGCATTGCCATTAAACCACCAATAATCAACGCTCCAAAAACAATGAGCAAACCTGTTGCAAACTTTTCATAATCATCCATATTTCGCTCCTTATAGCGCTAATTATTACACACTTTTTAACGCATATGCACATAAAAACGAAACGTTTTTTATTGAGTATGGTTAAAATGGGGGCTGCCTTTTATTGATCAGATGTAAAAAATGCAGGGATATGCTGTGGCCAACGCCAAGGTAAAACTGCAATTAAATCAAAGCGTACAGACAAAAGGGCATAATCTTTTTGCCGTGCGAGCCAAATATCGGCAGCTGCTTCAATTCGCCTTTCATTCATTCGGGAAACCGCTTCCATTGCTTCAGCCAACGTTGAACGTGCTTTAACTTCAACGATTAACACAAGATTTCCGCGTCGTGCAATTAAATCAATTTCCCCACATTTTGTTTTAAAACGTCTTTCGGCAATGTGAAATCCTTTGCAACGTAACCACCAAGCTGCCAATTTTTCTGCACGAACCCCTCGATAAAAAGACTTTTGTCTGCGTTTTTTTTGTATCATTTTACGCATTTTTTAAAAAGATTAATCGCTGAAAAAGTTCCTGCTTTTTAAAACCGGTTTTTTTTGCAACAAAAGCTGCTGCTTGAGCAGCAGAATGTGTCCGTGCGCGTTCTAATAGCATTTCATCAATTTCTTGATGACTTATCACATTTAAAGAAGAAGATGATTCCCCAACAAGCACAACAATTTCCCCACGAATATGTGCTTGTTTTCTATAATTTTCCAACAAATTCCCCAAATTGGAAACATCTACTGTTTCAAACTTCTTTGTTAATTCACGACAAATGGCAGCAGGTCGATCAGCCGAAAAAAGAGTGACCATATCCTGTAAAGTTTCAACAAGACGATGCGGTGATTCATAAAAAATCAAAGTTGCTGGAATCTCTTTTAATTGTTCCAACCGTTTTCTGCGCTGTAGCTTGCGTGCACTCAAAAAACCTGCAAAAAAAAAGCTATCAGTAGGAAGCCCTGTCGGTATAAGAGCGGCTAAAAGAGCAGATGCTCCAGGAATAGGAATAATTTTATGACCAGCTTTACGGGCTTCTTCCACCAATCTAAATCCAGGATCAGAAATAAGTGGTGTTCCCGCATCTGACACAAGCGCTACTGTTTTGTTTTCTGCTAAAGCCGCTAAGAGCTTCGGACCCGCTTTTTGCGCATTATATTCATGATAGAGAAAAGGTTTTTTTTGAATACCGTAACGTTCCAACAAAACACGTGTTACCCGCGTATCCTCACAGGCTAAAATATCAATTCCTGCAAGCACTTGCAAAGCACGAAGCGTAATATCTGCAAGATTTCCGATAGGCGTTGCCACAAGATAAAGCCCTGATTCTATAACGGGTGCAGAATAAGCATGCGCACCTATAAAATATGCTTTTTCACACATGCTCTTTTCTTTTCATCAAATTTCCCTCACCACAAGATTTTTATCCATACTCATAAGTCATTTTGGCTCATTTTTACCAGCACATTTTTTATCCTTATAAAGGCTTACCTTACTCGAATAATCGATTACTCTCTAATAAGATAATCTCATCTTTAACGTCTTAATCTAACATTATTATCTATTTTGATCTGCGTTATCTTTTTTAGTAAAAAAAATTCCACCAATATTCTATCAGCTCCATGATTTTCTATAAAGTTTTTCCTTCGAGAACCAAAAAACAATTTTACCTATGCCACCATCTCACGCTTGGCTGTGCTCTTTTAAAACTAAGATTTTTAGATTATTTCCATAACGCCTATCTTTCAAATATTCTCTTGATATCCAAACTATTTTTCTGAGAAAATATAAACAGCCTGTTTTGAAACATAAACAGCTAACTGTATTGTTATTGATCAAATATAAGCCCTTATCAGCAAAATATTTGATTTTTTCATATTCTCTACAGCTTTAACAGTATGAATGAGTACCTTAGAAATGTTTAAGGCTAATTTTTATCTTAAAGATTTGATTTATAACGGAGAGTTTATCATTTTGCATATTGATTAAGAGCTATCTCTTAAAAACAAGCCCATAAATATAATGCGTAAAAAGCGGGGATAATCCGTGGTCTTTTCTTTTTAAAAGATATTGTGATTCTTTTGAAAGTTCTAAAACTGAATGGACAGATGATAGTAAAGAGGAAAACAGGTTTTTTCCTTTCAGATTTTATATTCTTGCTAAATGAAGCTGTATTTTCGTTTCAGAGATTACTCAAATAGAATAGGCAATATTTTTTCTCTAACTACAAAAGCTGGAACGGCGCGCAGAGCTTTCATTAACCTTAATCTTTCTTTTAAATATATCACTTGTGTTAAATTTGGATGTTGATTGACAAGCAACAGCGAAAGCACAAGCTTTATAAGAAAAACAACCCTATAAAACGCGTCATAGAGTGGTTATGAAAGCTATTTTGGTTTTTTATCAGATGGTTTTGCTAATAGCGATAGTCTCCATGGCTTGGCATCTGCTTATTCTTACGGTGTTTGTACACATTCATTGCAGTATATTGGTAAAGGTTAGATGCAAGGCGATTATCCTTGATGAAAAAATAAAAGGTTAATGTAAGGTTAAAGATTTTTTTTCGTGTCATTATCAGTAGAACCATTGAAAGGGCTTGAACAAGCATGCTCTTTATTTCGTTATCTCGCAACGTTTTTTCTACATTTGTCTGTGGTTTTCTTTAGTGAGCATTACTTGGCAAAGTTTAGGAGAAAAAATAAACTTGAAACGCATCGTCATGGCTTTTGTTCTTGGCTAGTTAAAACAATTGATGTTTCTTATGAGGGGCTAAAAGCATTTTGGATCATGTGGGAGAGGGAGCAAAGTAGAGCGGACTTATTTTCCTTCTTTTCGAGAAGCGCGGCTGTTTCTTTATTGCAGAATTTTCAAGAATATATTCATTATTGTTTTGTCATTTAGATAAAAATTTTTGATAAAAATATGTTATGTTTTGCTATTGAAAAAAGTCATACGGTGGGGAGAGTGTTTTATATAAGAATAGAGTCCTTTTTACATTGTGTATGCAGGAAGGTGATTGATAGATTTCTGATCTGAGGAGAATATTTTTATTCATTGCGTTTTGTATATTTCAATTTTAGGAGAATGAACAATGATTATACATTGGGGAATTACATATTGGGATAGAAGGGGCCCTCATTGCCTTGCGGACAGATCCAAGTGATATTTTGGTTCGGATCTTTGATGTCGCATGTTTTACAATGTATGCAATTTGAAGCGTTGATCATATAAGTCAGATGATCATTATCCTCTAGCCACTCGTAGACAGCGGCGGGGCAATAGCGTGTAGAGGGTCCTCCATAGATTGCATATTCGGAGTCTTTTTGTTTTTTTAATGAGGCTATTTTTAAATGGCAAGGTTGATTTTCTTCATGGTGCGTATTGGAAAGGGCAACACTTGAAAGGCGATCAAAGGTTACAACGCCATCTGGTTTTGGGTAAGCAATGGGTTGAAATTTTTCTGCTGGTTCAAGATATGCATAATCTTCCTTTTTGTGGGGGAGTGTTTTAAATAAGGAAAATCCGAACAGTTGTTGCCACCACATATCAAAACCGGCAAGTTTAATTCCATATTTTGTCCCATATTTTGCCCAAAGCGGTTTGGCATTTCGCACTTTATAAAGATCTTTGCCAATGGGACCTTTTCGCCACTGTTCTTCGATTTCTTTGACCTCATCATGGGCACGCCCTTGGGCGAGAGCGGCAGCGATTTTATCGGCAGCTAATATGCCAGATAAGATGGCATTGTGTGAGCCTTTGATACGAGGAACATTGACAAAGCCAGCAGAGCAGCCAATAAGTGCTCCACCAGGAAAGGTGAGTTTTGGTACAGATTGCCAACCTCCCTCGCTGATAACACGTGCACCATAGGAAAGACGTTTTGCACCTTTGAAGATTTCATAGAGTTTTGGATGTGTTTTAAAACGTTGAAATTCTTCAAAAGGAGAAAGATAAGGATTTTTGTAATCTAAGTGCACAACAAAACCGGCAGAAATGATATTGTTTTCTTGGTGATAAAGAAAGCCACCACCACCGGTATTATTGTCCAAAGGCCAACCCGTGAAATGTTGCACTAAACCGCGTTGGTGTTTATGGGGATCAATTTCCCAGAGTTCTTTGAGGCCAAGACCAAAATTTTGTGGTTCACGATTTTTGCTAAGATTAAAATGTTGTATCAGTTGTTTTGCAATTGAGCCGCGTGCTCCTTCCGCAATCAGAGTATATTTTGCCAATAAAGCCATACCAGGCATATAATTTTTTCCAGGGGTTCCATCTTTGTTAAGCCCCATATCTCCGGTGAGAACACCAATGATAGCTCCGTTATCTTTTTGGATGATGGGTTCTGTTGCAGCAAAACCAGGATAGATTTCAACACCCAACGCTTCAGCTTTTTTGCTTAGCCAGCGGCAGACTTTCCCAAGCGAAACGATATAACATCCGTTATTTGATAAGATTTTGGGATGCAAAATATTGGGCAATAGTGTCGCTTTTTGAGGCTTTAGAAAAAAAAATTGGTCCTGTGTGACAGGGGTTGTGAAGGGATGGTCGTTGTCATTTCTCCATTCTGGTAAGAGTGTATCGATACCAATGGGGTCAACAACTGCGCCCGAGAGAACATGTGCACCAACTTCGGTCCCTTTTTCAACAATTGTGACAGAAAGCTCAGGATTAATTTGTTTAAAACGAATTGCGGCAGAAAGCCCTGCAGGTCCCGCTCCGACAATGACTATATCAAACTCCATACTTTCACGTTGGTCATGCAGAGATGTATTCATAACTTATAAAGCTTTCTCCAATTCTGGAATAATTTGGTGGAGATCACCTACAAGGGTGTAATCGGCAATTTGCATTATAGGAGCTTCTTCATCTTTATTAATGGCAACAATAACTTGTGCATCCATTATACCGGCTAAATGCTGGATTGCACCGGAAATGCCAACGGCGATATAGAGTTCAGGGGCAACGACTTTTCCTGTTTGTCCAATTTGCCAATCATTGGGAGCATAGCCTGCATCAACTGCTGCGCGGCTGGCACCTAAAGCAGCATTTAATTTGTTTGCAAGAGGAAGAAGAAGGGCCATAAATTTCTCTTGAGAACCAAGACCACGCCCGCCTGATATAATAACACGTGCAGAGGTAAGATCAGGACGATCACTTTTGTTGGTTTCTGCTTTTACGAAAGAAGAAAGATTTGGATTAGGAGCTGGTGTTATTATTTTAATGGGAGCAGAATCATTTTGGGAAGGCGTTGGGGTGAAAGAAGCGGTGCGAACTGTTATAATCTTTTTATAATCATTGGTGCGTACAGTTTCAAATGCATTGCCTGCATAAATTGGTCGTTTGAAGGTATTGGGTGAAAGAATGGCGGTAATGTCTGAAATTTGCATAAGATCAAGAAGAGCTGCTACGCGCGGCATCACATTTTTCCCAGTACTGCTGGATGCTGCCATGATCACATCATAATCATTTGCTAACGTGAGAATTGTATCTGCCATAGGCTCGGCAAGTTGATGGGCTAAATAGTCTGCTTTTGCAATAAGAACTTGCCGCACACCACTAAGTTTAGCACTATTTTCCGCTATCGTTTGAATTTTTTCTCCGCAAACCAGAATATCGATATCATTACTGAGTGCGCGTGCAGCGGTGAGCACTTTTGCTGTTTCTTCTGTATTATGATCAGCCAATAAAAGAATTGCCATAAGTTTTTGCCCTTTTATGTGAGTGTTGCTTTTACTCTAGTGGTGAGAATATTAAATGCAGTTCTTTTGTTTTAGTGCACTGACAAGCTCTGCTACATTCGCCACTTTAATACCGGGTTGACGGGGTTTTGGCTCTTCAACGCTTAAAATTGTTAAGCGTGCTTCCGTATCGATGCCAAGATCAGCAAGAGATTTTTGTTCAATGATTTTCTTTTTTGCTTTCATGATATTGGGGAGAGAGGTGTAACGCGGTTCATTGAGCCGTAGATCGGCGGTCATAACCATGGGAAGGGGAAGACAAAGAGTTTGTGTTCCATTATCAACTTCACGAGTAACTGTAGCATGCCCATTTTCTATATTAAGATGTGAGGCAAAAGTTGCCTGTCCCCAACCAAGAAGAGCAGCGAGCATTTGTCCTGTTTGATTACTATCGTCATCAATTGCTTGTTTTCCTAAAAAGACCATATCGGGTTTTTCTTCATCAACAATAGCTTTGAGAACCTTAGCAATTGCTAAGGGTTCAAGTGTTTGATCCGTTGTGACAAGAAGTGCGCGATCAGCGCCCATTGCAAGTCCTGTTCGTAGAGTTTCTTGGGCTGCTTCTGGGCCAATTGAAACAAGAAGAACTTCTGAAATTTTACCGGATTCTCTCTGGCGAATAGCCTCCTCCACGGCTATCTCATCAAAAGGATTCATAGACATTTTTACGTGAGACAGATCAACACCTGTACTATCGGGTTTGACGCGTATCTTGATGTTATAATCAACAACACGTTTGACAGCGACAATTATCTTCATAATGATCCTCTTTGTTTGTATGCCCACAAGTTTATAGCAATACTCATAAGAAACCAAATTGTTTAGAATGAAGTCTCATTTATAACTTGTGTTCTCTTTGATATAAGCTTTTTTACGTTTACTTGTACTTTCTCGTCGTTATTTTCAATCTTCATATTTTGCATTGCTATAATTGCCTTATTTGCTTGAATAAAAAGTAAAAAAATCAATCTGTCTTGTGAGAATATTCTTTTTTAGTTTCTTATGCTTTGTTTATGATGGTGCAATAGGCCCTTTATACAATGAAAAATTAAGTGAAAAAGATAAAAATGGGGGAATGATTTTGCTCTTCAAATCTTGAAGACAGAAAAATTAAAGAACTTTCTTTCAAATATTTTGGATAAAGATTGGGGAAAAATATTTCTAACAAATGCGCAAAATAAAAAGTTTTTAGGAGTTCTTAAAGCTCTATTTACTAAAATAGACCACACTTTCTCATCATTTGTTGCGATTCTTTTCAAAAAGGTTAATGAGGGGTAAGCGTTTGTGAATACGAAGGGTCATACGATCGATCAGGCGACCAATCAGGTTAGGCATGGTAAATTCTTTTCTTTTGTTGAACAGAAAGAGAGAATGGATACTTCTGTAGAAGTAACGATGTCAGATATTGCTCAAAAATTACGCACCGTTTATACGCAAATGCAAATGAAGCATCCGCCCCATTCTTTGATGCAGCAGAGTTCTGTAGAAGAGCATTTTAAATCTTACTTAGATGATATTAGTAGAGCCATTTTGGCTGAACATTATATGCGTCGTCAAAGAGAAAAAAAGCTTTTTGAGTCTTTAGAGCAGATTAAAACAATTGTTAAAAGTTTGCAGAGTGAAAAAAAAAGCTTAGAAGAAGAAGCGGTAACACGACGGGTATCTCGTTCAAAATCACCTGATTCTGTTGTACAAAAACTTGCTCATATGGAATGTAAGGACAATCAAGAACGTTTATTCCTTCAAAAGGTGCAAAATTTTTCGAAACAAAACGGTATAATTCCACTCCAAACAAATGTTGAAAATACGTTGCAGCAAGAAAATAGAAGCTCTTTGCCCAGTGATGCTATTTTGCTAAGTGATGCTCTGAAACCTTCTTTTAAAAAGGATGAGGGAGTAGTGAAGCGTGCTATAATAGAAGAAAAGGGTATGATGGGTGTTCAGGCATCTAATCATTGCAGTGAGAATGATTTTTCTTCTTTAAAGGTGCAGTCTCGGAAACATGTCTCGTTTTTATCTTATTTGGTAAAAAAAAGTGTTCTTTGTTTTTTAACCGTTGTATTTGTGCTAGCGATAACGTTATGTCTTTATAGCTTTTTAAAAGGAGCTCGTTTTTTTTAATTTGTATGATGTTGATGTTAATAGATGTGAAATGTATTGCGCATTCGTGTTTGTGCGAAAGCTATAGAAACTAAAATTATTCTTTTAAACACGCAACAGAAATTATTGGAAAAGAGGATAATTGGAGAAGGATTCTCTAGTTGTAAAAAAACCTCAAATTATCTTGAAGGTTCTGTAAGTGAGTATTTATTTACCAATTGCTGAAATGTCACTCAATATGCTGATCTTGATTGGTATGGGAGTCGTTGCTGGTTTTTTTTCAGGCCTTTTTGGAATCGGTGGTGGGTTTCTCATCACACCGTTATTGATTTTTTATAATATTCCTCCTGCTATTGCTGTTGGAACAGGCGCTAACCAGATGATTGCGTCATCTGTAACAGGAGCAATTACACATTTTAGAAGACGTACGCTCGATATTAAACTTGGTATTCTTTTGGCGATTGGAGGAGGAGGTGGTTCTTTAATTGGGATTCAGGTTTTCTCTGTTTTGAAAAAGTTAGGTCAATTAGACTTAATGATTTCGCTTCTTTATGTGATTCTTCTTGGAAGTGTAGGAAGCTTGATGATCGTTGAAAGTTGGTATGATATGATGCGCAAGCGTAAGGCAGGAAAAGCCAATATTCGTCTTGCTGGTCGACATAACTGGATTCATCGCTTACCCTTAAAAATGCGTTTTCGGACATCTATGATATATGTTAGCATTATTCCAGTTTTAGGGATTGGTCTCATTGTGGGATTGTTGTCTTCTATTATGGGAATTGGTGGGGGGTTCTTTATGATACCAGCATTGATTTATCTTCTGCGTGTTCCAACCAGTGTGGTGATTGGGACTTCACTTTTTCAGATTACATTTGTGTCTTCTTTCACGACAGTTTTGCAAAGTGTGACTAATCAGTCCGTTGATATTGTCTTGGCTTTTTTGTTAATGCTTGGAGGAAGTATTGGTGCACAATATGGAACAAGGGCTGGACGGAAGTTAAAGGCTGAACAATTGCGTATGGCGCTTGCATGTTTAGTGTTGATTGTGTGTATGCGTCTTGCTTTTCAATTATTTATACGCCCTGATAATCTTTTCTCTTTGGATATTCTTATGAGATAAAAATGGGTAGATTATTTTCTTTATACATCATTGCAGGTTGCTTTTGTTTTATTTCTTTTTCTACATGGTCACATGTTGGGACGCCAGCTACATTCATTGATCAAGTTGACCACGAAACTGTCCAAATTATCGTAACAACGAATACGATTACTGTGGATGCAAATTTTGCTGGTCGTGATCTTTATATTGCTGGTGTTTTGGAAAATATTGATCCGTTATATTCTCGACAGAACCGTTATGATATTGTTGTAAGCTTGGAGGGACAAGATCGGACAATGGTGATGCGAGAAAAAAAACGCAATGCCGGTGTATGGGTTAATACAGATTCTCTTATTTTTAAAAAGGTTCCTCTTTTTTACTCTATGGTCACAACGCGTGAAATTGGCGATATTACGAGCATTGAAGATTATAAACGCTTGGGGTTAGGATTACTCTATTTGCCATTGCAGACGGATGAACAAGATCAGAAAAAAATACAAATCTTTCGCGATGAACTTATAAAGTTGCAAAAAGCTAAAAGCCTTTATTATGAGGAAGTGGGTGGGGTTCGTTTTGGTTCTGACACACTTTTCACAGCACATTTTCGTTTGCCAGCAAATATCCCGGTTGGACATTATAAAGTTCGTGCTTATCTTTTTCGTGATGGACAGTTTATTGATAGTGCAACAACGACTCTTGAAATTGTTAAAGCACATATCGCTTATACAATTTTTTATGCAGCGCACAAGTATCGTTTTTTATATGGTATTGTTGCAGTGATTATTGCTATTACTACAGGATTTTTATGTCGTTTGATTTTTCGAAAAGATTAACGCAAGGAAAATGTTAAGGCTTTTATTTTTTATGAAAAATTCGTAAGATAAGAAAAATAGGCACAACAATAATAGCTCCCGTCATAGTTATATGGAAGAAATTTGTAAGCGTTATAAATCCTGCTTCCCATAGTGATTTAAAAAAATCTACTATTTTGTGTATGAGGTTTCGGTGTGTCCATCCCAAAAAATTCATTACGATGCCAATGAAGAATGACAGGATAAGCAATTTTAGACTAACGCTGCTTAATTTTCTTCCAAGAAACGCACGAAAAGAATCTGATAATCTTTTTTTCCGCTTCATTTTAATATACTTTCGAAGATCGTGTTTCTTATTGTATTATCATAGTGCGGCGATGTTACTATCATAAAGCAAAAACATTTTTTTATTTTTTCTTACTTTTTTGAGTTTATCACCTTTAGTCTGATTAACGGTGCTGGTTTTTGAAATATGCACATGTTTTATTGCATTTTTGCGATATTTTCATGGCGCTTCTTTTATTAAATGAAGGGAGATCCTTTCGTTTCTGAGAATTTGTAGAGAAATTTTATAACGTTTCGATATTTCGCATCAGAGTGAGAGTTTTAGCATATTGAAGATTTTGTAACAAACTTATTATTGTCGTGTATAGAAATAATATTTCAAGACAGTTTACTTAAAAAAAGACTATCTATTCTAATAAGGGTGTGCTTATATAGATATTATATTCAGATATTTCAACCTTAGTGCATTGAAAAGATCTTTTTTTCTGAAAAAATATAAGCAATGAATTGAGTGTTGTTAAAGGAGCAAAGATATTTAAATACGATATTGAAAAAAGTTTTGTTATGTACGGACGCGTGAGGGAATGTTAGAGGTTTGTGGTGCCCGTGCTCCTTTTATTTGGAAATAAGATATAATGAGAAGCCGTTATTTAGTGGAGAATTATGGAAAAATTCAAAATTCCTTTTGCAGAAGAGGTAGAGGTGCTTGATGTTGGACGATGGGCAAATTTTTCTGTTTTGTTGAAATAATCAAGTTATTATGAAGGCTTTTTGTTATTAAGATTTTTGAGCTAACAGGGGATAGTTCTTTGATGGCATAAAAACGCTAGAGTAAAGAAGAGGTAAACTTGTTCGACAAGAGAGAAGAAATCTTTGTCTTATAGCTTTCAATGGTAGACGTTGTAATATTATCAATAGATTGGTGATGGGTTATGTCATTCATCATATATTAGATTGTTTCTCGGTGCATATTGGGGGTTGGTTTGTAACTATGGGCAGGAGGAGTGGTTGATAAGTGATGTTGTTTGAACGTTTTAATACTTTATCTCTCAGAGCCTATGGTTTGTCTGATTTTATTATTTTGCGCATTCTTGTTGCGTGGGGAATTTATACAATAAACTTTAAAAGGAAAAGTCTATGAACTTAAAAAGAAAGATATTGAAAAGTAGCAGCTCTATTGTTGCTGCTCTTATGGCACTGGGAGTAGTTGTACAACAGGTTTCAGCAAAAACACCGGCTGATACCCTTGTGATGGCTTGGAATCTGGATGCAATCAGTACGTTTGATCCTGCGCAGCTCAATGATGTTTATGGAAGTGAAATTGTTCGCAATGTTTGTGATAACTTAGTCAGTACTGCGACAGATGATCCTGCTAAAATGGTTCCTGCTTTAGCAACGCATTGGGATGTTTCAGGCGATGATCACAGTACGGTGATTACTTTTCATTTGCGTGATGGTTTGAAGTTTAATAATGGCAAACCAGCTAATGCCAATGATCTTGTTTGGGGGATGAAGCGGATTGTCAAATTGAAGATGGGTAATGCGGCAATTTTTAATGAATATGGAATTACAGAACAAAATGTTGATGATGCTTTGCAAGCTGTTGATGAGAAAACAGTGGTGATGAAATTTGATAAGCCTTATCCAGCAGAGCTCATTCTGAATAATATTGTTGCAAGTCCTGCAACAGCTTTGCTTGATCGTAAGACGATTATGAAGCATGAAAAAAACGGTGATCTGGGAAATCAGTATTTGAAAACTCATGCTGCTTGCGTTGGCCCTTATCATTTAAAAAGTTGGCGCCCTGGAGAAGCGATTTTGTTACTTGCAAGCTCTCACTATTGGGGACAAGCACCTAAACTAAAGCAGATTTTAATTCGCCATGTTGCGGAGCCCGGAACACAGCGCTTGTTATTGCAAAAACATGATATTGATGTTGCTCGTAATTTGACACCTGAAGATCTTGCAGATTTGCAAAAAACAACAGATGTTAAAATCAAAGAAGTGTTAGAACCATCCATGATGTATTGGGGTTTCAATACGACGAATCCCATTTTTGCTAAGGAAAAAGTGCGCTTGGCGATGCGTTATCTTATAGATTATGAAGGTTTTGGCAAGAAGCTTCTCAAAGGGATTGGTATCCCACGGGCAAGTTTTATTCCTCTTGGCAATCTTGGGGCTTTGGATGAAAAAGAAGGGCAACCCTTTAAGCTTGATATTCAAAAAGCCAAACAGCTTTTAGCAGAGGCTGGTTATCCGAACGGATTTGAGGCAAATTTTCTCGTATCAAACACTCCTTATACTTTATTACTTGCTCAGTCACTCCAAGATAGTGCTGCGCAGGCGGGTGTGCGTCTTAAAATTGAACGATTGGCAGGTACACAGTTGTTTTCCAAACTTTATGCTCGAGCTTTTGATACAATTTTTGTCGGATGGAATAATGATTCTGCGGATCCTCATACAATGGCTTCACGTCTTGTTTATAATCCAGATAATCGGTTTGAGGCAAAAAATACAGCTTATCCTAGTTGGCAGCATGGGTATTTTGATGCCAAGATGAATCAAAAAGTTGAAGATGCGTTGTTTCAAAAAGATCCGCAAAAACGGGTGCAAATATATGCTGATTTACAACGTGAACTTATGCAAAAAGGACCTTATGCGTTTATCTATCAGAAATACGGCGTCGTCGCGATGACACCGGATGTCAAAAAGTGGGTTTGGAATAGTGCACCGCATATTTTTTATAGTAAAATTGAAAAATAAGCGTGTCTTCAATGCTGTTCAATAGATGAAGGACATTGTCATGATATATTCGGCGTATTGTATAAATTTTCAAGCTTTGCAATACGTCGAAGATTATAGGTAATGCGTGATATACTGTTGAATGTCTTTTTAAGACATTCGTTTAAAGGGATTTTTCATTCTCATTAGAGGTGTATTGGTGTGGATGTTAAGATTGAATATTTCAATTTCTCTGAATTGAAAAGTCATCAATTTATTTGTTAAAAGACTGAGTGTAACATAAAAAAACTAAGTGTAACAAATGTCGTGGAATTTAGTAGTGTTAAAGGTGTAAAGGTTTTTCGATGTTGAAGGAAAGTTTTGGTATGGGTGGGTACACAAGGGATTCAGTTTTTTATGGTGTTCATATTTTCTTTTGCTTTGAAAGATGATGAGATACCAATTGGAGGGTCTTATTTTACGGGGAGTGATGAAAAAAAACAAATTTCCTTTTGAAAAAGGAATAAAAGTCGTTGCACTTGGCAAACTAACGAATTTTCCTGTTTTATCAAATCGTCAAATTATTATGAAAGCTCTTTGTTATTAAGGTACGTGAGCCGAAAGGGCTAGTGCTTTGATGGTATACAAAACGCTGGAAGAAATAAAAGAGACAAGCTTGCTTAACAAGATAGAGAAAAAATATTGGTTTTATAGTCTTCAATAGTAGGCGTTATGATATCGTGAATAAGCTCTGTTGTTGGTGAGTGTTCATTATATACCAGAGTGTTTTCCTTTGTATGTTTTGGTTTGGCTTACAAGTGTAGGCAGGAGGAGTCATTGGCAAGAGGTGCTTGTTCTTAAATATTTTAAAGCTTGGTCTTTAGGAGCCTATAGTTCGTCTAAACTTAATTATTAAGCACGTTTTGCTGCATAGGGAATTTATACAATAAACGTTAAAAGGAAAAGTCTATGAACGTGAAAAGAAAAATATTGAAAAAGAGCTGTTCTTTTGTTTCTGCTGTTCTTGCAATGGGGATGTTTGTGCAACAAGTTTCAGCAAAAACACCTACCGATACGCTTGTGATGGCTTGGAATCTGGATCCAATAAGTACATTTGACCCTGCACAACTCAATGACCGTTATGGAATTGAAGTGGTTAACAATATTTGTGATAATTTGGTCGTTTCTGCTACAGATGATGCAGCTAAAATGGTTCCTTCTTTGGCAAAGAGTTGGGATGTTTTAAGTGATGACCAGAGTACGGTGATTACTTTTCATTTGCGTGATGGTTTAAAGTTTAACGATGGTAGATCAGCCAATGCCAATGATCTTGTTTGGGGTATGAAGCGGGTTGTGAAATTGAAATTGTCTAATGCGGCAACATTTAATGAATATGGGATTACAGAACAAAACGTTGATGAGGCTTTTCAAGCACCGGACGACAAAACGGTGGTGATGAAATTTGATAAACCTTATCCTGCAGAGCTCATTCTTAGCAATATTTCCACTAATCGCACTGCTGCCTTGCTGGATCGTGAGACACTCATGAAAAACGAACAAGATGGCGATATGGGAAACCGGTATTTGGCAAGTCATTCTGCTTGTGTTGGTCCTTATCAGTTAGAGAGTTGGCGTCCTGGAGAAGCTCTTTTATTGCGTGCAAGCTCCAATTATTGGGGGGAAGCGCCTAAACTGAAGAAGATTTTAATTCGCCATGTTGCGGAGCCTGGAACGCAACGTTTATTATTGGAAAAACACGATATCGATGTTGCACGTAATCTGATGCCAGAGGATTTGGCAGATCTCCAAGCAACAACGGATATTAAGGTTGAAAAAGTGTTGGCGCCCTCCATGATTATATGGGGTTTTAATACGACGAACCCTATTTTTGCTAAGGAAAAAGTGCGTTTAGCGATGCGCTATCTTATTGATTATGAAGGACTCAGTAAGACCCTTCTCAAAGATGTTGGTATTCCCCGTGCAAGTTTTATTCCTCTTGGTAATCTTGGGGCTTTAGATGAAAAAGAAGGACAACCCTTTAAACTTGATCTCCAAAAAGCAAAGGAACTTTTAACAGAGGCAGGTTATCCGGATGGTTTTGAGGCCAATATTTTTGCAGGGGCATCTCCTTATCCTTTTGCTTTACCTATTGCTCAGTCCCTTCAAGACAACGCAAAAAAGGTTGGGGTACATTTTAAAATTGAACGTTTTGTAGGTACGCAGTTGTTTTCAAAATTTTATGCGCGTGGTTTTGATACGATTTTTTTCGGATGGAATAATGGCTCTGCGGACCCCCATACAATGGCTTCACGTCTTATTTACAATCCAGATAATCGGTTTGAGGCAAAAAATACGGGCTACGCTAGTTGGTGCCATGGGTATTTTGATAAAAGTATGAATCAAAAGGTTAAGGATGCGTTGTTTGAAAAAGATCCCCAAAAACGGGTGCAAATGTATGCTGATTTGCAACGTGAATTTATGCAGAAAGGACCCTATGCTTTTATTTATCAGACATATGTTTCTGTAGCGATGACACCTGATGTCAAAAAGTGGGTTTGGAATAGTGCACCACGTATTTTTTATAGTGCAATTGAAAAATAAGAAGGTATCAGGTTTATAAAATATAAAAAACATGATCATGATATATTTGACGTATTGCAAAGTTCTTAAATGTTTTGCAATACGTTGAAGATTGTGAATAATAGAGGATATATTGCTGAGTGTCTTTGCAAGATTTCTATTAAGGGATCTTTCATTCTCATTAAAGATGTGCTTGCTTGGATGTTTAAACTTAATATTTCAACTTCCATGAATTGAAAAGAGATCAATTCATTTGCTGAAAAAATTAGTACAACAAATGTTGTGGTATTTAGCATTGTTAAAGGAGCAAAGACTTTGCAATGTTGAAGAAGAGTTTTGGTGTGGAGGCAAAGAGGAATATCAGTTTTTTATGATGCCTATGTTATGTTTCCTTTTGTTTTGAAAGATAACACTCCGCAATTGGGGTATTATTTTATGGGGAGTGATGAAAAAATTCAAATTTTCTCTTGAGAAGGAGGGTAAATGATCAATTTCAGCAAATTACAATTCATTCAAAATCATCAAAATATCAAATTTTTATTGAGGCTCTTGAAGTAACCGGACGTGGTGTTTTCGCGACACTTTTTAGAAAATCAAAAAAGAAATTTGAAGCAAAAGGTCTGATTGATAAAGCAAAAGGAAACTTTGCCTGATATGTCCCAAATTGTAAGCACTGTGATATCTCCAACAGATGCTGTTATGCCTAATACCTTCGTTTTATATCAGATCGTTTTCTGTTGAGTTTTTAATTTTATTTCGAGGAGGTATGTTTTCTAAGTCTAATCTTATTATTTCTTGCACGTTATTGTTGCATGGAGAACTTATACAATAAATTTTAAAAGGAAAAGTCTATGAACTTGAAAGGAAAAATATTGAAAGGGAGCAGTGCTTTTGTTTCTGCTGTTATTGCACTGGGGATTTTGGTGCAACAAGTTTCAGCAAAAACACCTGCCGATACGCTTGTGATGGCTTGGAATCTTGATTCAATAAGTACATTTGATCCCGCACAAATTAATGACCGTTATGGTAACGAAGTTCTTGTCAATGTTTGTGATAATTTAGTTGAACCAGCTAAAGATGACGCAGCTAAACTTGTTCCCTCTTTGGCGAAGAGTTGGGATGTTTTAAGTGATGATCAGCGTACGGTGATTACTTTTCATTTGCGTGATGGTTTGAAGTTCAATGATGGTCGTCCTGCGAATGCCAATGATCTAATTTGGAGCATGAAGCGGGTTGTTAAATTGAAGATGGCTACTGCGGCGACATTTAATGAATATGGTATCACAGAACAGAATGTTGATGAGGCTTTTCAAGCACCGGATGAGAAAACGGTGGTGATGAAATTTGATAAACCTTATCCAGCAGAGCTTATTCTTAGCCATTTTGCCACTAGTCGTACTCTTGCTTTGCTTGATCGTGAGACACTCATGAAACACGAAAAAAATGGTGATATGGGAAACCGGTATTTGGCAAGCCATTCTGCTTGTGTTGGTCCTTATCAGTTAGAGAGTTGGCGCCCTGGAGAAGGGATTTTATTGCGTGCAAGCTCCAATTATTGGGGTGAGGCGCCTAAATTGAAGAAGATTTTAATTCGCCATGTCGCGGAGCCTGGAACGCAACGTTTATTATTGGAAAAACACGATATCGATGTTGCACGTAATCTGATGCCAGAGGATTTGGCAGATCTCCAAGCAACAACGGATATTAAAGTTGAAAGAGTGTTAGAGCCATCCGTGATCATATGGGGGTTCAATGTGACAAATCCTATTTTTGCCAATGAAAAAGTGCGTTTAGCGATGCGCTATCTTATTGACTATGAAGGACTCGGTAAGACTCTTCTCAAAGATGTTGGTGTTCCCCGTGCAAGTTTTATTCCTCTTGGTAATCTTGGGGCTTTGGATGAAAAAGAAGGACAACCCTTTAAACTTGATCTCCAAAAAGCAAAGGAACTTTTAACGGAAGCAGGTTATCCAGATGGTTTTGAGGCCAATATTTTTGCAGGGGCATCTCCTTATCCTTTTGCTTTGCCAATTGCTCAGTCCCTTCAAGACAATGCAAAAAAGGTTGGGGTGCGTTTTAAAATTGAACGTTTTGTAGGTACGCAGTTGTTTTCAAAATTTTATGCACGTACTTTTGATACGATTTTTTTCGGATGGAATAATGATTCTGCGGATCCTCATACAATGGCTTCACGCCTTATTTACAATCCTGATAACCGGCTTGAGGCTAAAAATACAGGCTATGCGAGTTGGTGCCATGGGTATTTGGATGAAACTATGAATCAAAAGGTTCAAGATGCGTTGTTTGAAAAAGATCCCAAAAAACGGGCGCAAATGTACGCTGATTTGCAACGTGAATTTATGCAGAAAGGACCCTATGCTTTTATCTATCAGACGTATCATACTGTAGCTATGACACCTGATGTTAAAAAATGGGTTTGGAATAGTGCACCACGTATTTTTTATAGTGCAATTGAAAAATAAGAAGGTATCAGGTTTATAAAATATAAAAAACATGATCATGATATATTTGATGTATTGCAAAGCTCTTTAACACTTTGCAATACGTTGAATTTTATCGGGAATGGATTACTATGTTGTGTAGAGAATTTTATTTCAGGAATTCTTATGAAAGATGTGTTTGTGTGGATGTTAAGATTGAATATTTTAACTTCTATTGATACAGCTTTCGGATGGAATAATAACTCTGGAGATCCCCATACAACGGCTCCAAGCTTTTTTATAACTCGGATAATCGGTTTGAAATTCGAAATATAAGCTGTTCTAGCCGGTGTTATGGATATTTTGATGAAGCTATAAATAAAAATTTTAAAGATTGTGTTGTTTCAAAAAGATTTACAGAAACGGGCGTAAAGAATTGAAAAATGGTAAGTTTGTTTAGTGAAAAAACAGGTGTAACAAATGTGGCAGAATTTACTGTTTCCGAAATAGCAGGAGCTCTAAAGCGTGTTGTTGAAGAAAAGTTTGGTTATGTACGGGTGCGTGGGGAGATATCAGGTTACCGTGGTACTCATGCTTCAGGACATGCTTATTTTGCTTTAAAGGATGATAAGGCACGGTTGGAAGCTGTTATTTGGCGTGGAGTGATGGAAAAGCTCAAATTTCCTCCTGAAGAAGGGATGGAAGTGGTTGCTGTTGGTAAACTTACAACTTATCCAGGGTCATCGAAATATCAAATTGTCATTGAGGCTCTTGAACCAACGGGGGTTGGTGCTTTGATGACACTTCTTGAAAATCGTAAGAAAAAGTTTGTGGAAGAAGGCTTATTTGATGAAGCAAAGAAAAAACCTTTGCCTTATATGCCTCGAATTATAGGCGTTGTAACATCACCAACAGGTGCTGTTATTCGTGATATTATTCATCGTATATCCGACCGTTTTCCGTTACATATTTTGGTTTGGCCTGTACGTGTTCAGGGGGAAACAAGTGGGAGAGAGGTAGCTGTTGCTGTTGAAGGTTTTAATGCTCTTGCTCCAGGAGGACTTATTCCAAAACCTGATCTTATTATTGTTGCACGGGGAGGGGGAAGTTTAGAAGATTTGTGGGGGTTTAATGACGAAGCTGTTGTTCGTGCTGTTTATGCCTCTGCTCTTCCCGTTATTTCTGCTGTTGGGCATGAAACGGACTGGACTTTAATTGATTATGTCGCTGATTGGCGTGCTCCAACTCCTACAGGAGCTGCAGAAAAGGCTGTTCCCGTTAAGCTTGATCTTGAAGTGTGTGTTGCGTCTCTTGGGGCACGTTTGCGCAAGGGACTTGTACGTTCTTTTGATTTTCATCAACAAAAGTTGCGTGCAGTCAGACGTGGTCTTCCCACTGTCGACCAACTTTTCGCTCTACCACGGCGTGGTTTTGATGAAATTTCAAATCGATTACAGCGTGCTCTTTGTGTAAGCTACGATAAAAAACGTTTTTCTTTTCATACTCTTCGTTTACGTCTTTCGTTACGTTTGTTAAATAATGAAAAAGCACACCGCAATACAAAAGAATATACGGCGCGCCTTCATCGTGCTTTTGTGCGTAGTGTGGAAAAAAAACGTGCCCGAATGGAGCTTGCATTTAGGCTTTTAAAAAGCACTTCTTATCAGAATATTTTGGAGCGCGGCTTTGTTTTGGTTTTGGGGAAAGAGAATAAGCCCATTAAACGCTTGGCTCAGTTTCCTGAAACGGGGCACATAAATTTACGCTTTTTTGATGGTGATATCAATGTTGCAACACAAGAATCTGTTTCCGCTAAACGCTCAAAACACAAGCCGATAAAGTCGCCAAGCGATGATCAAGGAACTCTCTTTTAATACGGTTAATGCCATGCTTGCGGAAGGTCTTCTTAAGGGAGCGGATGGAAAAGTTCGTTGTGCATGGGCTGGAACGGATCCACTTTATTGTGCTTATCATGATAACGAATGGGGAAAACCTGTTTTTGAAGATACCTGTTTGTTTGAAAAAATTTCTCTTGAAGGTTTCCAAGCGGGGCTTTCTTGGTTTACAATTTTAAAAAAACGCTCTTTTTTTCGCATTGCATTTGATCACTTTGACTTTAAAAAGATTGCTCATTATGATGAGCTAAAGGTGAAAATGTTAATGCAGAATAAAGACATTGTTCGCCATCAAGGAAAAATTCAATCAGTGCTTAATAATGCACTTAGAGCACAAGAAATTATAACAGAGTGGGGGAGCTTGTCTCGCTATTTTTGGTCTTTTCAGCCACCACAATCAGAGCGTTATGAAAAGATAGACTTTCAAACACTGTCGGCTCATCCCACAACCCCTGCTTCTCTTCGTCTTTCTCAAGACTTGAAGAAACGTGGCTGGACATTTATTGGTCCCATAATTTGTTATGCTTTTATGCAGTCCGTAGGGATCGTTAATGATCATCTTGAAGGATGTTTTTGTCGATAAATTGGCCAACGTTCTTTTGTATGAGTAATGATCAATAGGGTAATAATTAAATTGTTTAATAAATGTATAGATTATACAACTCCATTGTATAAGATAATTGAACTATACAATATCAATGATTTCCTACTGTTGTTGGCACTCAAAACGATAAAGGTATAATTTTGAAGATGAAAAAAACAGATGCAAAAAGGAGTGATATCTTAACTGTCATGTATCTGAAGTGAGATAATGGTAACGTCTTGTATGTTTTAAAGAAACATCTAGTGTACCAAAGCCCATTTTGCGACGCAGCTCATGAATGGTATAACAGTCAATCCATTGTGCACTCTATCTTTACACTTATGAAAGAGAAAATCAGCACCATCACACACTTTACTAGCTTTCAATGTTGTGCAACAGTTCTTGGCATTTGAAATGGTTCAGAAGAGATGTTTTTATTTCTGTTAATGACATGACCGTTATAATAAGTAATGAATATTTTATTCGTGTTTATTGACGAATGCAAAGTGGTTTTTAGAGGGGGGATGTTGTTGCATTGTTATATTTTACTTTGGTTGTATGACTGTTGGTTTATTTATGTGTAGGTCAATTGCTCAGTACTTACCTAGGGAATAAAAATAAAATGCAGTGATGAAAAATTGAAGTTAAATGACTTAAGCTGCTTGTGTTGGGTTTTATTATCTGATAGTTTTCTTCTATTAGAGAGTGATTTTGCCGCGTGTGCTCTCCAATTTTTAGGAAAATGATTAAGCTCACGCAGGCTTGTATCCACTACATTACTTAGTTGAAGCTCTGTATGTTTCTGCTGGAAACAAGAGTTTTGTTGCAGTGTGTTGTTTTCTGTTCTATTTTTATCGTGGTAAAGCAGTGATGCACACTAAAGTTTAGAAGGGTCTATATTCATTATGTCTTTGGGGGTAGTCTAATGAATTTTGTTTTTATCAATGGAGAAGTGCATTTTAGTGTGTATTCTTTTATTGCAATCTTTATCTCTCAAAAGACAAAGCTTGCAAGGGGTGATTCTTCTCATTATTCCTTTATTTTTGTTAACGTGTTTGGTTTTGTTGGTAAAAACGTAAAACTTTTGACACTTGGTTTTCAAAAGATTAAGCAGATTTTTGTGGGGGTAGAGTTTTAGAAAAGATCTTTTCTTATGTCTTTCTGCTGTTTTAGTGCAGTTTTGATCATGTAGTAAAGATGTGCCGCATCTTGAAATTGAGTGTTTGAGGAGAATGACAATTTTTGAAGTTTGCGTATTTTATTTTAAATACCGCCTAAAGTAATAGAGTGGTGAATTCATAAATTTTTGCGCAATGATTTTTTTTTAAAGCTTACCATTTTGGAGGCTAAAAGGCTTATCCTTTTGATGATTAATGGGGCTGGTATACGGCGTTATCGCATGCAAAGAAAGGTTATGAAAGAATGTGATACTGGTTAGCAAAACATATATTGCATGTTCGCTATGGTTTGATTGAGATGTAGTCAATGAATTTATAAAGTAGATGACTCTGTATAGGCGATTAGAATGTATTTGTTCAATGTGTATAATTATAAATTTGCCATGTTATTTCAGCGTCATTAATTAATAAAAAATAAATAAAGGGAAACGTTTATGAACTTGAAGAAAATAATATTGAAAAGTAGCAGCTCTATTGTTGCTGCTCTTATGGCACTGGGAGTAGTTGTACAACAGGTTTCAGCAAAAACACCGGCTGATACCCTTGTGATGGCTTGGAATCTGGATGCAATCAGTACGTTTGATCCTGCGCAGCTCAATGATGTTTATGCAAGTGAAATTATTGGAAATGTTTGTGATAATTTGGTCAGTACTGCGACAGATGATCCAACGAAAATAGTTCCGTCTTTAGCAACGCATTGGGATGTTTCAGGTGATGATCATACTACAGTGCTTACTTTTCATTTGCGTGATGGTTTAAAGTTTAACGATGGTAGATCAGCCAATGCCAATGATCTTGTTTGGGGGATGAAGCGGATTGTTAAATTGCAGATGGCTAATGCAGCAATTTTTAATGAATATGGAATTACAGAACAAAATGTTGATGATGCTTTGCAAGCTGTTGATGAGAAAACAGTGGTGATGAAATTTGATAAGCCTTATCCAGCAGAGCTCATTCTGAATAATATTGTTGCAAGTCCTGCAACAGCTTTGCTTGATCGTAAGACGATTATGAAGCATGAAAAAAACGGTGATCTGGGAAATCAGTATTTGAAAACTCATGCTGCTTGCGTTGGCCCTTATCATTTAAAAAGTTGGCGCCCTGGAGAAGCGATTTTGTTACTTGCAAGCTCTCACTATTGGGGACAAGCACCTAAACTAAAGCAGATTTTAATTCGCCATGTTGCGGAGCCCGGAACACAGCGCTTGTTATTGCAAAAACATGATATTGATGTTGCTCGTAATTTGACACCTGAAGATCTTGCAGATCTGCAAAAAACAACAGATGTTAAAGTTGAAAAAGTGTTGGTGCCAACCATGATGTATTGGGGATTCAATACGACGAATCCCATTTTTGCTAAGGAAAAAGTGCGCTTGGCGATGCGTTATCTTATAGATTATGAAGGTCTTGGCGAGAAACTTCTCAAAGGGATTGGTATCCCACGGGCAAGTTTTATTCCTCTTGGCAATTTTGGGGCTTTAGATGAAAAAGAAGGACAACCCTTTAAGCTTGATATTCAAAAAGCCAAGCAACTTTTAGCAGAGGCTGGTTATCCGAACGGATTTGAGGCAAATTTTCTCGTGTCAAACACTCCTTATACTTTATTACTTGCTCAGTCACTTCAAGATAGTGCTGCGCAGGCGGGTGTGCGTCTTAAAATTGAACGTGTGGCAGGTACACAGTTGTTTTCAAAAGTGAATGCACGGGCTTTTGATACGGCTTTTGTCGGATGGAATAATGATTCTGCGGATCCTCATACAATGGCTTCACGTCTTGTTTATAATCCAGATAATCGGTTTGAGGCTAGAAACACTGCCTATCCTAGTTGGAAGCATGGATATTTTGATGCCAAGATGAATCAAAAAGTTGAAGATGCGTTGTTTCAAAAAGATCCGCAAAAACGGGCGCAAATATATGCTGATTTACAACGTGAACTTATGCAAAAAGGACCTTATGCGTTTATTTACCAGCAATATAGCGTTATAGCGATGACACCGGATGTCAAAAAATGGGTTTGGAATAGTGCACCGCGTATTTTTTATAGTAAAATTGAAAAATAAGAGTGTCTTTTCGTGTTGTCAAAGGTAAAAGCAGTTTGATCATAATAGCATGATGAAAATATTTTTTCACATAAAAGTCCTTCAGTTTTTTAAGGAAGAAACTGTGAGGGGTATTTGTGCTGTATATGGTGGAGGTCGTTTATTAAGGAGGGATGAATATAGAAAGTTATATTGGAGAAGATCTTTGTTTGTGGCTACAGATTCTATGCATCCTGAATGCAGATTGATATATGAGAGAATTATTTTATAGATGCTTAGTTTGATTAAATGAAGTTGATGTTTGATACTATGCTGTTTAAAAGATGAAAGAGCAAAATCACAACGACTATGTGTGAAAAAGGCACAAGAATATAATGGGGAAAAAAATGTTGAAAAAATTTTCTGTTTTATTAGGCATAACAGCTTTTTTAAATGGGGCTATAGCATCAGCATTTAGTGCTTCATCTAAAGATATATTGGTGATGGCATGGAATATTGATTCAATGAGTAGTTTTGACCCAGCGCAAACTGTTGAAGTTGTGACGAGTGAGTTATTGACGAATATTTGTAGCGCGTTAGTGCAATATGATGAGCATGATCCTACAAAAATTCGCCCTGCTATGGCAAAATCTTGGGATGTTTTAGATAATGGCAAAAGAATAGTTTTTCATCTTCGTGATGATTTAAAGTTTAATGATGGAAGAACAGCAACGGCGCAAGATTTGGTATGGTCGATGCGGCGGATTATTAAATTAGGATTGAGCTATGCCCAATCTTTAATGGATTATGGGTTTACTAAAAACAATGTTGAAACAAATATTCAGGCTCTTGATGATAAGACTTTGCAATTAAAATTAGATAAACCCTATCCTATTCAGCTCATATTGACTGTTATTGGACAATCTTATGCTTCTGCTTTGCTTGATCGGAAAACAATTGAAGCGCAGAGTATTAACGGTGATATGGGGAATAAATATTTAGCAACACATTCGGCTTGTGTTGGACCTTATAAATTGGTGAGCTGGTCTCCAGGAGATAAAGTTGTATTAGAGGCTACACAGCATTATTGGGGCGATGTGCCTAAAATTAAGAAGATTGTTGTGCAGCACGTAGCAGATTCATCAAGTCAAAGACTTCTTTTGGAAAAAGGTGATGTGGATATAGCGCGTGATCTTTCTTCAGAGGATATTTTAGATCTTGAAAAAAAGGGAGGCCTAGTCAAAATTAGTCGTGTTTTGCGCCCCCAGATTATTTATCTATCATTAAATAATAAGAATGCAATTTTTGCAAACGAAAAGGTCAGATTGGCACTTCGTTATTTGGTTGATTATGAAGGTCTTGGAAAAACTGTTTTGAAGGGGATTGCTATTCCGCGGGCAACTTATATGTCCTTGGGTGTTCCTGGTGCTTTGGATGAAAAAGAAGGGCTGCCTTTTAAGTTGGATTTGAAAAAAGCAAAACAGTTGATTACTGAGGCTGGTTATCCGAACGGTTTTAAAGCTAATCTTTTAGTTGGAAGCCTTAGTTATATGTCGTCTGTTGCACAGTCTATTCAAGCTAATGCACGTAAAATTGGTGTTGAGCTGACAATTGAAAAAATGGCACAAAATCAATTGTTGAGCCGTGTACGTGGTGGAAATTACGATACTGCTATTATGGGGTGGGGGAGTGCCGATCCTGATGGACATCCTGCCTCATTAAATCACGTGTTTAATCCTGATCCAACATTTACAAAAAAGCACAATATGTATTTGGCTTGGCGCGCTGGGTATTATGATGAAAATATTAATAACATGGTGATGGATGCTTTGTTTGAGAAAGACCCCAATAAGCGTATCATGCAATATCGTACTTTACAGCATTATGTGCTAGAGCATGGTCCTATGGTTTATTTATTTCAGACATATTATACCGTTGGTATGGGACCTGATGTCAAAAAATGGATTTGGAACAGTTATAGACTTTATTACAATGAAGCAGAAAAATAAAAAGAAGCATGTTATAGAGAAGGATTGTAGAACATGCTTAATAAGAGGTTGTTTTGTTATATAAAAAAAGGTATTTGCTTTATGTTTTGTCGCTACAGAGGGGATTTTTATAATGGTTTTGCCACTTTCAGAGACTGAAAGAGCTGTATCAGAAAAGCAGAAAAGATTATTTTTATGGGATTTTTTATGCAAAGGATTGAAACTTCTTATTTCAGTTTTTATCACATTGCTTGGGTTGGTGACGATCACTTTTTTTCTTGGTCATCTTCTTCCTCTAGATCCAGTTCTGTCTATTCTTGGTGATAATATCAGTCAGGAAGCTTATGATGCAATGTATTATAAGCTTGGTCTTGATAAGCCGTTGATTGTTCAATATTGGAAGTATCTTCATAATGTATTTTTATTTGACTTTGGAGATGCTTTAACTTCTGGGCGTCCTGTTCTAGCTGATATTATGCGTGTATTTCCTGCAACATTAGAGCTTGCAACCGTTGCTATTGTTATTGGCACAAGTCTTGGAATTCCATTTGGTGTTTTTGCAGCAATGTATCGCGATTCATTTATTGATTATGTTGTTCGTGTTTTTACACTTGTAAGTTATTCTACTCCAACGTTTTGGCTCGGTTTAATGGCTTTGTTAATATTTTACGCCAAGCTTGGCTGGGTTGGTGGTCCAGGACGTATTGATTTTCTTTATGAATATTCTTTCGAACCAAAAACAGGATTTTTCCTTTGGGATACTGCAAGCCAAGGACAATGGGAGGCTTTTGGTAATGTTTTTAGTCACATTATTATGCCTGCTTTGATCTTAGCTTTCGGTGCTATGGCTTATATTAGCCGTATGACTCGTGGGTTTATGATTGAGCAGCTTAATCAGGAATATATCATTACTGCACGTGTAAAGGGGTTATCGTGGGCGCGAACGGTATGGGGACATGCCTTTAAGAATGCTGCTGTTCAAATTATTACCGTTGTTGCGCTTTCTTATGCTTTTTTATTAGAAGGGGCTGTTTTAACGGAGACAGTTTTTGCTTGGCCTGGTTTTGGACATTACTTGACAAATGCTCTTTTAGCCGGAGATATGAATGCAGTTGTAGGATGTACTTTACTTGTAGGATTTATCTTTGTCGCCATTAATTTATTTTCTGATTTGCTTTATCGCATTTTTGATCCAAGGACACGTTGAATATGACAGTAAGTAATCATCATAAATCGCAATCATCATCTTTTTTTGGCGGTTGGTTAAACGACCCTGTTCCAAGCTCCATAATTCAGGCGAACATACAAAGAATTTATCACGCACTGGTTAAGTTTTTTCATAACTTTTCGGCTGTATTTGGTCTGCTTATTATTTGTATTATTATCATATGTGCATTTTTTGCTCCTTGGATTGCTACGCATGATTTTCTTAGCAATGATCTAGGGCATCGGTTGCAGCCACCCTCTATGGCGCATTATTTTGGAACGGATGAATTGGGACGTGACATTTTTAGTCGCCTTGTTTTTGGTTCTCGTATTACTCTTTATGTTGTTTTTCTTACAACAGTTATTGTAGGTCCAATAGGGCTTATTGTTGGAACTGTATCTGGTTATATGGGCGGATGGGTTGATACTGTGCTCATGCGCATTGTCGATATTTTTCTTGCTTTTCCAGGTTTGATTTTAGCTCTTGCATTTTCAGCTGCATTGGGACCAGGGATTGAAAATGCTTCTATTGCAATTTCAATTGCAGCATGGCCCCCAATTGCACGTTTAGCACGTGCTGAGACTTTGACAATACGTTCTTCTGATTATGTTTCTGTCGTTCGCTTGCAAGGGGCTTCTGCTTGGAGAATAATTTTGTTTCACGTTGCGCCCATGTGTATTCCTTCAGTGATTGTACGATTAACTTTGGATATGTCTGGAATTATTTTAACGGCTGCTGGTCTTGGTTTTTTAGGATTGGGAGCTCAACTCCCCAGTCCTGAATGGGGCGCGATGCTTTCTTCAGGGCGGGAATTTATGATGACAAATTGGTGGTTGGCGGCAATACCAGGCTGTGCGATATTATTTGCAAGTCTTGCTTTCAATCTTTTAGGTGATGGTCTTCGTGATGTATTGGATCCACGCAATGGGTAATAAATTATTAGAAGTAGAAGATTTACGTATTTCTTTTCCTACAACGCGCGGCATTTCAGAAGTTGTGCGTGGCGTTAGTTTTTCTGTTGGAAAAGAAAAAATTGGAATTGTTGGTGAATCGGGATCTGGAAAATCGATGACTGGGCGCGCAATACTAAGGTTGAGTCCAAAAGCAGCCATTGTTAAAGCTAAAAAAATGCGCTTTGAGGATGTTGATTTATTGACCGCAAGTGAACCTCAGATGCGAAAAATCCGTGGGAAGCGTATTTCAATGATTTTACAGGACCCAAAATATTCACTTAATCCATTAATACGGATTGGTGAGCAGATTATGGAGGCTTACCGTATTCATTATCGTGTTTCAAAAGCCGAAGCGCGGGAGCGCACCATATCTATGTTAGAATCTGTTCATATTCGTGATCCTGAACATGTGATGCGTCTCTTTCCTCATGAAATATCTGGGGGGATGGGGCAGCGCGTGATGATTGCAATGATGCTCATTCCGAAACCTGATTTAATTATTGCCGATGAACCAACATCTGCGCTTGATATTACGGTCAGACGACAAGTTTTATCCGTATTAGATGAACTTGTTACAAAGTCTGGAACGGGACTTATTTTCATTAGTCACGATTTAAATATGATTGCTGATTTTTGCGATCGTATTTTGGTGATGTATGCGGGCCGTGTGTTAGAAGAGTTGCCTGCTTCTGATTTGTCTCACGCTTGTCATCCTTATACAAAGGCTTTGCTGGCGAGTTTACCACGGCTTGATAATCCTGTTGATATTTTGGCTGTTCCTGAGCGTGATCCTGATTGGTTGTATAATCCTACGATTGTTAATGGTGTTGAGGAGGTTCCTCATGACAAATTGTGAGAATATTATTGATGTTTCTAATTTATCTGTAACTTTTGGTCATAGACATAAGGCAGTAACAGTTGTTAAAAATGTTAATTTTCATATTAAGCGTGGTGAAGCTTATGGTTTGATTGGTGAATCCGGATGTGGAAAATCAACAATTTTGAATACATTGGTGGGGCTTATTCCAGATTATAGTGGAAAGTTCCTTTTTGCTGGGCAAGAAGTCGAAAAGAAAAGAAGTAAGGATTTTTTACGCTGTATTCAAATGGTTTTTCAAGATCCTTATGCTTCTCTGCATCCAAGAAAAATGGTCCATACGGTTCTTTCTGAATCGCTCAAAATCCATGGGATGGATAATCAAAGAGAGCGGGTGGAGGATGCTTTAGATTCCGTTGGTTTAGATTCTTCATTTCTTTATCGTTATCCTCATGAGTTGTCTGGAGGACAGCGTCAGCGTATTGCTCTTGCACGTGCTTTAATTATCGAGCCAGAAGTTTTATTGCTTGATGAGCCAACATCTGCATTGGATGTATCGGTACAGGCTGAAATTTTAAACTTGTTGAAATCGTTGCGAGCGAGAAAAAAGCTTACTTATTTGATGGTATCCCATGATCTTGCTGTTGTTGCACATATTTGTGAACGTGTTGGAATTATGCATAAAGGGATTATTCTTGAAGAGCTTAGCAATGATGAATTGCGTAATTTACACGCGCAACACGATTATACAAAGGAGTTTTTTGAAGCAAGTATAGAGCCTATTGTCCATAGAGAGCAAAGAGTATGATCGATTTTCCAAAAGAAAAAATACATTTTTCTGTTTTAGGTTTCGAGAAGTATTTAGTATCTTTGTTGTAATAGAGAGTTTTTGTATTTTTTATAGTGTGAAATCTTATCGATATAATTTATTGAAAGAAATTTTAGCTCTCATATTTTTCACTTTATTAGGCGTACAACATTATGAGTCATCTGCATGACTCATAACGCGCATTATATATTTGTTGTACAGTTTGTTGACTATAAATTTATGTTTAGAAGGTTTCATTTTAGATGAGCATTAAGCTTGTAAGAAATAATAGGTGATTAATGATGCTATGTTTTCTAGGAAAATTTATTCTTTAGGGTATAGTTTAATTTTTATTTTTTTTGATTTGTTTACTCTTTTTTACAGTGTTACTCTTATTTATCCAAAAACGCTAAGTTTTATTTTTTAAAAAAGAAGAAGCTGTTATGAAAATTTTTCAATAGTACATGAGAATGATTCAACTATTTTTGTTTTTTCTATTCTTAAAGACAGATTTTATAAATAAAAAAGGCAGCATATTGCGCTGCCTTTTTGTTAAATTGAATAGAACGAATAAGCTATTTTTACAACCTTGCTTTTAAAACTGATAGCGTATGCCGCCTGAAAAACTTGCACCACTTATACCCGTTTTCTGAAGCTTTTGTTGATAGCTTACATCACCATGAAGGGAGAAATTGTGAGACAGTTGCGCATTGATGCCAATGCCGCCTTCAATTGCAGGCCCCATAGGATCAAGGTCAAAGTTTCTGCCAATCTGGATAGTGCCATCATCACCAAAGGTTTTGATCAAGTTTACTTTTCCATAGAAAGACATAGGACGGCTGTTTTCAGTGGAAATGGT
>NZ_JBHILX010000079.1:0-1214 GCF_042193585.1 Bartonella sp. PS7NMGDW | reverse complement strand
AAACCAGTGTTTATAAATTCTGATGAAATTCTCTTAGTGATGTGCGAAAATGAAGAGCAAAATCTCGCTAAATCTGGTCCTTTCTTAGAAGAAAGTGACATGATCAAATTTATCGACCAAGCCGATAATGCTGTCCAAATTTTGCGTATTGAACCAACGACTAATCGTTGCGAAGATATCTCTGAAGATATTGCCGAATTCTATCTTAAAGAATGTGAAGAGCAGTGTTTCAACGGAAACATTCCTCACGATTTTATTCTACACAGCACAGCATACGGTTTTTTTTTAGATGATATAAAACAGCGCGAATATGATGATGCAATGTATGGTTCTTACGAACAACAACACCGTTTGCGTCCTTGTGATGTGCTTTAAAAGCTAAAGGCGTTTTTAAAAGACGCCACCTTCTCTTATCAATATTGGTAATTCAAAGAGATTATAAAAATGGATAATCCTATCACTATTACAAATAACACCATTAACGAAGAAAGCGTTCAAACAGTCAACGCACGTGATTTGCATAGTTTTTTAGAAGTAGGTAAAAAATTTGCGGACTGGATTACTGAACGTATCAACAAATATAATTTGGTAGAAAATCAAGACTTTGTTTGCTTCCCTATTTTGGGAAGCAAAGGAAGGGGTGGTCACAATCGTAAAGACTATCATCTAACTCTAAGCGTAGCCAAAGAGCTTTCTATGCTTGAAAACAATAAGAAAGGTAAACAAGCCCGTCAATATTTTATTGAATGCGAGCGGCGTGCAAAGCAAGTTCTTACACCACAAATCGATTACTCAAGTCCACAAGTAATGTTAGGTGTATTAACTCATCTAAAAAATGAAAATGAGCGTAAAGACATCATCATTGAAGATTTAAAACCAAAAGCAATGGCTCTTGAAAGCTTACAACGCTCTGATGGGCTCTTCGGTCTTACTGAAGCCGCTAAAGTGCTCGAAATGCAACCAAAACAATTCATTCTCTTCCTACAGAAAAAAGGATGGGTGTATCGACGCACTTTCGGGGATCGCTTATTGCCTTATCAGGATAAAATCCAAAAAGGACTAATGGATTGTCCCACCATTACACTTCAAACCGCAAGTGGAATAGAAAAAGTCATTCCTTGCGCAAAAATCACAGCAAAAGGAATTGGTATGTTGTCTCAAGAGATTAAAAAACAAAACATGCATTAAGGGAAATAAACCATGGAAAAAAAATA
>NZ_JBHILX010000078.1:0-1239 GCF_042193585.1 Bartonella sp. PS7NMGDW | reverse complement strand
ACTTTTACGGTTGATGCTGAACAGCAGACGACGTTGATAAGACTTCAAAGTAAATCGCATTTTTTAGAGTATAAGAATGGGATATCAGTTTGTTTTAAAGCGAAGGGTAAGAATGTTGGGGAAACCGCAATTGCCTTGAATGATTTAGCCGGTAAGCCCGTTTATAAGGCGACGGAATTAGGCATTCGTGCATTATCTGGAGGTGAACTTCAAAGGGGGTGCATTTATAGCTTGATTTATAGGGATCATGCTTGGCAAGTTTTAAATCCTACACCTCTCTCTTTATCACAAGAACCGGTTATTCCCGTTTATCCTACGGGGACGATAGGGATTTTTGGGATGCAAGTTTTGCCAGAGGGCTGGTTACCCTGTGATGGGAAGGCTTATTTGCGCAGTGATTATCCTGCTCTTTATGATGCAATAGGGATCAGATGGGGTGGAGCTGATACTTGGAACAAGTTTAACGTTCCCGATTTGCGTGGTGTTTTTTTACGAGGTGTTGATGATGATCGCGAGATCGACCGCTTTCGTTATCTTGGCACTTTACAAAATGACGCTATGAGAAAGCATGACCATGGGGGGCAATCCTTTACGATTTTGAATGATGAAGATGAGGAAGAGAGTTGGTATGGTGATTTGACGATCATCTGGGGATATGTGTTGAATGACCAGCAAAGATTGAAACTTGCCGAACGTTTGGGCGTGAGGGCAGAGGATATACGCGTGCACCATAAGCTCGCCTTTCCCCATTCCCACCTTCATATGCGTGATGTTGCATTGGCACGTTCAGGTGCAAGTGAGACGCGTCCGATTAATATGAGTGTTGTGTTTGGAATCAAGACGTGAGGTTCATATGTCGACGATTTATGATTGGTCTTTAACGGCATCTGAAAATGGTGGTGCTGATGCTTTGATTAATTGGTCAGAGGGACAGCACCCTAACACGGTTAATAATAGCGCTCGTTTTATGATGCAAAGGATAAGAGAGTATTTATCGGATACGGGCGGCGTGCTTGAAGGGATTGTGACGGTTGATAATAACCAAAAGATGAGCGTGATAAGGCTTCTAAGCCAATCGGCATTTTTAGAGTATAAGAATGGCATATCGGTTTGTTTTAAAGCGAAGGGCAAGAATGTTGGGGCGACAACAATTGCTTTAAATAATTTAGCCGGTAAGCCCGTTTATAAGGCGACAGAAACCGGTTTATTAGCCTTATCGGGAGGAGAGATACAAGATGG
>NZ_JBHILX010000077.1:0-1251 GCF_042193585.1 Bartonella sp. PS7NMGDW | reverse complement strand
ACAACAGCAACGCAACTGAGTTCGATGACATAATAGATATATTTCTTTGTTGTTCTTGTAAACCAAGAGAATGATACAGGTTTTTCTTGTGAATGACTCATTTGAATTTATGATTTTATTTAAGAGAAAGAGCGATGGATGTCGCATATTTAAACAGTATTGTAAATAGTATTATATTTATACAAAATATACATTTTGTGTTAATATAATATAAACATAATGTATTTATTGTTTATACAGTATTTTTATTGTTATTTATACAAATTATATTTGACATTTTCTAAAATGAACAATAATGAATTTTCAACTGTATCGTTGTGATACAGTTATTTTTAATAATAAAAGGAGGATTTAAATGGGTAGTTCAAGCTCATCAAATGATTCAAGTAGTAACTCACATCCAAAAAGTTGGCTTTTTCCAGAAGATGATTATAGTACAGACGCTTATGCCCAAGCAGCAGGTACAGGAGGCATTGTAGGAGCAATATTAGGAGGTGGTGCTGGTGCAGCTGGAGGTTCTATTGCTGGACCAGGAGGTGCAGTTGCTGGCTTACTCGGTGGAGCAGTAAGCGGCGGAATAGGAGGAGCTGGTGATTCAAGTAGTAACTCACATCCAAAAAGTTGGCTTTTTCCAGAAGAAGATGATTGTAGCGCAGGCGCTCATGCCCAAGCAGCAGGTGCAGGTGGCATCGTAGGAGAATTAATAGGAGGTATTGCTGGTGCAGTTGGAGGTCTTTTTTCTGGACCGGGAGGTGTCGTTAATAGCTTTGTCAATGGAGCAATAGGAGGTGGACTAGCAGGAGCTGGTGACGCTGTGGTAGATAAATACAATGCATGCTATACGGCACCAAGTTGTGAAACAAGCGATTATGTTGAAGCAGCTGTCATACACGGAGGCATAGGAGCAGCAAGTGGTGCAGTAATTGGTTTAGCAGCTGAAGGTGTTGGCGTTTTACCTGGAGCATTGGTAGGCGGATTAGGAGGAGCTGCTGACGGTTTTATAGATAAGTACAATGAATGCCATCCGAATCCAAGTTGTGAAGTAAGCGATTATGTCGAATCAGCAGCCATAAAGGGAGGCGCAGGAGCATTAATTGGTTTATTAGGTGGTCCGGAAACAGCAGTAGCAGGCGGATTTGGAGGAGCTATTAAGGGTTTTAAAGATAAGTACAATCAATGTCATCCGTAAAGTAGAGGGAGGCTGTTTCTAATTTATTTAGAAAATAGCTAGTAAGATATTTCTGAGATCAG
>NZ_JBHILX010000076.1:0-1253 GCF_042193585.1 Bartonella sp. PS7NMGDW | reverse complement strand
GTTGATAAATTGGCAATAGAAATGCGTGCAAAGCGCTTCGGTTTAACGCTACAGGAGGCAAAAAATCCACTTTCTGGGTCTTACATAGGGCGGCTTTGCTTGCAAGGCGTGCTTACACAAGAGCAATATGATGCCGCGCAACAATATCTACAGATAAGGAATAATTACCTTTGCGCAAAAGGCTTGCCTAATGCAATTTATGATGATGTGTCTACAAATTCAGATCCAGATAGCTTTGAACAATGGGTTCAAAAAGCAACAAATCACTATCAAGCCGTGAAAGAGGCAGTAAAAGAAGCCCAATGCCTCTATAGACAGTATAATCTTCATGCAGCGCTACAGTACCTCGTGATAGAAGATCAAATGCTATCACATCTCGTGAATTCACTGTGCGTTGCTCTTAATGCGCTCCAGAAGCACTTTTTGCAAAATCGTGTAATTATCGATAAAAATCACTAATAATATCGAACAATACTTTGATTTCATGGTCTAGTTCTTTAATTTTTTCTTTTTGTGTAGCAATACGCATTTGAACTTCGGTAATGATTTCTAGAAGTCGAGATACCTTTTCATGTTTCTTAGATTGTCTTTCTTTATCTAACTCCTTCATTTTGGCTATTTCGGAGTCCATACTGCTGATCAAGAGACGAGATATATTATTTCGTTTTTTGATTAGATCGTGCCATTTTCTTGTAATTTTTACATGCTTTTCAAACATTGGTTTTGGTAGCAGCCAAATTTTTTTCAAGAAATACATCTTTTCTATCCATAGAATTTCGTAAAATTTTGTTTCCCACCAATAGTCAGTATTATACAGGTGCATATGGTATGCCTTCTCTCGTTCTATAATTTCTTTTGAGCAGAATAACTCCTTCGTATTAGCATATCCATTTGAAGGGGATATAAGAGACGTTATCAAAAGTGCGATAATTAATACGCTTCTAAATAAAGATTTTTTTATAAACATCATTTCTACCTTATATGTCTACCTTAATGTGCACTTTATCTGTTTAACTGATTCACTTTGAAATTATCAATATGTGTTATTTTTATGTTGACAAAGTGTAGCAAATCGTATTTAATGACAAATACGGCACTGGTCGTACTGTATCTAAATGAGGGTGTGGTACAGTTCAAAATCCCCGCAAATGCGGGGTTTTTTATTATCTGGAGGGCGTATTTTATGACATCACAAAATACAGAACAGGCTCCACAACCGATTAAAAAGCGTATACCCCCAAAGGCAGGTCAAG
>NZ_JBHILX010000075.1:0-1334 GCF_042193585.1 Bartonella sp. PS7NMGDW | reverse complement strand
GATACAGTAGTGGTTACAAATACCCCACCTGAAAAACGCAAGAGTGGTTTTAATACAGGAGCCGTTGAAACAGGACAAATGCAGGCAACAAATAAAGTGGGTGCCTTTAAAGCTCCAAAGCCAATTACGGTTCATAAGCCCGTTGAAGTAGACGCCCGTGTAACCATTACAAATCTAAATATTTCCGTCCCCAATGGTCTCAAGGACGAAATCAGAGACGCTGTCAATCAAGCACTTGAACGCTATGCAAAACAGCAACGTTTAGCCATAGCCTCTAGCCTTTCGGATTAAATACCATGATGTTAGCTTTGGGTGGTTTTATTTTTTCTATTGAAACAGCAGCTTATCAAACACTTGATATGTCTTATGGGGTTCCATGGGTAGAACAAGGGCGATTGGGGAGAAAGGCGGCTCTTCAATTGCCAGCTGTTGCAAATGCGGAGTTTTCTTTAGCAGGCGTGATTTATCCAGATTTCAAAGGTGGTCACGGACAAATCGAATATTTGCGACAAATAGCGCATATGGGACCTCATATTCTTGTTACCGGTCAAGGCAAAATCTTAGGTAAGTTTGTCATTCTTTCTGTAGAGGAAAAACAAAGCGTTTTTCATCATAATGGCACCCCCAAAAAACAAGAATTTACAATAAAGTTGAGAGAATATGGTGAAGACCTATGAGTGATCTTTATATGACCAAAGATGGTGATATGGTTGATGCCATTTGCTGGAAATACTATGCCAAAGGTCAGCAAGCGCTTGCTGTTGAACGCGTCTATGCAGCTAATTTTGGGCTTGCAGACTATGGACCCATTTTAAAAGCAGGCATCACGATACTCTTACCAACCCTCCCCTATCCGAAAGCTACACCAGTAATCAGAATTTGGGGTAGCAAATCATGAAACCTTTTTGCATGGTTCTGGCAAATGGAGAAGACATCACAAAAACTCTTATGGATTATGTTTTATCAATTGAAATTACCGATGAAGCAGAAAACAAAAGTGATCGTATCACTATAGAGCTTGATGACCGTGCGCGTGACAGTGATAACGGCTTTCTTGATATTCCTCTTATCGGGACAGTCATTTCTGTAAAACTTGGCTATGAAGGCGGAAAAAACCGCGATATGGGAGCCTATCTGATAGACGAAATCTCTGTAAGCAGCCCACCACAAAGCTTAAGTGTGACAGGGCGCGCCGCATCAATGAACACGTCTTACAGAACCCCAAAAAGCCAATCCTATCACCAGCAAACCCTTGGCAGTATTGTTCAAGAGATAGCAGAGCGTAATGGCTATACGCCAAAGGTTGATCCTTCTCTTGCAAAAATCGTTGTGCG
>NZ_JBHILX010000074.1:0-1340 GCF_042193585.1 Bartonella sp. PS7NMGDW | reverse complement strand
AGAGAGTGATGATGATAATCCTTTGATGACGCAATTCATGCGGGCGTTTTACGGACCATTTTACCGGAATTAGGATTTATGAGAGATGTCAACGATCTATGATTGGTCGCTTAGAGCGGCGGATAATACGCGTTCTGATAATTTGATTGATTGGTCCGAAGGACAGTATCCTAGCAGTGTGAATACGAGCGCCCGTGTGATGATGCAGCGCGTAAAGGAATACTTGTCAGACACGGGTGGAGAGCTTGAAGGCATTGTGACAAATGATCATGTCCAACAAACGAGTGTGATAAGACTTGCAAGCACTTCACAGTTTTTAGAGTATAAGAATGGTATCGTTTTGCGCTTTATGGCGACGGGTAAGAATGTTGGAGCGACCACGATTGTCTTAAATGCTTTAGATGGCAAGCCGGTTTATAAGGCAACGGAAACGGGTTTATCGCTTTTATCAGGGGGCGAAATCCAACAGGGGTGCATTTATACATTGTTTTATAATGGAGATCATTGGCATCTTGTTAATCCTACCTCTATTCCTTTGGAAGAAGAAAGCAGTCTTTATCCCACGGGTTTCATAGGAACCTTTGGAATGCGCGGGATTCCAAAGGATTGGTTAATTTGCGATGGGAAAGCTTATTTGCGTCGTGATTATCGTGATTTGTTTGAGACAATAGGAACGGTTTGGGGAGAGGGGGATGGCGTTACAACGTTTAATGTTCCGGATTTTCGAGGGATGTTTTTACGGGGTGTTGATGGAGGGCGCAATATTGATGAAGGGCGTTCTTTTGCCAGTGTGCAAACAGATTTAATCGAGTCTCACCAACATCAAGGACAGAGCCTTTCGATGTCTCATTTTACCAGCAACGAAAACTTTTGGGATGGGAATACGACAGATGTATTGGGCTATCGTCTAGGCTTGTTTGGGGGGAGCTCTCTCGCGAATTTTATGGGTATAGAGCGTGAGAATTTAAGGAGTCACGTTGCAAGTCCTTATACTCTTGATGAGAGCCAAGAGGTTGTTTTGGAGAGCACTGGTGAGGGCGAGACGCGTCCAGTTAATGTGAGTGTTCTGTTTGCGATTAAGACATGAGGTTTAAGATGTCGACAATTTATGATTGGTCTTTAAATGCCTCCTTGAATGCCTATTGTGATGATTTGATTGATTGGTCAAAAGGACAACGTCCTAGCAGCGTGAATAACAGCGCCCGTGTGATGATGCAGCGTATGCGTGAATATTTATCCGATACGAGTGGTGTGATTGAAAGTACTTTTACGGTTGATGCTGAACAGCAGACGACGTTGATAAGACTTCAAAGTAAATCGCATTTTTTAGAGTATAAGAA
>NZ_JBHILX010000073.1:0-1347 GCF_042193585.1 Bartonella sp. PS7NMGDW | reverse complement strand
TTTTTTTCATTTTGATACCTACCTAATTGAATACCAAGTGCTTTCTCTAGTTCACTGTCTATATCATCATAAGTTTTCACTGCTTTCACTGTACGTTTTTTGATTTCCCTATTCACCTCGTCTATCAATGCTTCGCAACTCAATACGCTTCTTGGCAAATCACCCCCATATATCCAAGCTTTCACTTGCGCCTTGGTACTGTAATCAACTTTACAAGGCATCTCATGATACTGACCACCGTCAAATTCTTCGTATTCTCTTGTGCCATCATCATATTCGTAAAGGTTATAAAAATACTCTGCTACCCCTAATCCCCATGGTGCATGACCGACCGCCGTTGCAACCCACTTTTTTTGCCCTTTCTGTTTACGTTTTTTTAAAAACATCTGGTTTAATATCCCCTATCTAAATCCATAACTTTACCAATGGGTTTATTTGCATCAAAATGGACCGTACAGAAGCGTTTTTAATTTCAATGTGGTTTTTATCACAAAATCTTTAAATCGCTCTGTACGGTGCCTTTCTGTCAATTTAAACGCATGTCTATTCTCAAAATCATCAGAAAATTTCACTACTTTGCTGTTTTTTCGGATCCTTTTAAATACGATTTCATGACTGATGCTCCCGAAAAAAGCTCTATTTCTGATCCATAAGTGTCTTTAAGCGTAGATCGCTGTTGGGGGTATGCTAAATCTTTCTGAAAGGTTGTTTGCGAAATTGTTTGATGATGATTTATAGCATGCGGTTGCATATAGTTTTTCCGTTTCTAATTTTTTGTGTTTCTTAATTACCAATCCATATTCTGGATGCGTAATCCAATTATCCCAAGCGCTTTGCCAATCGCGTTCATTTGCATTTCGACATGGATTGGTTTTTGAAAAGCGTACAAATTTTTCAAATTCTGATAAGGCTTCATCATGCGTTAATCCTTGTTCAGTTGCGTATTGAAAATCGGGTTTGAAATCTTCTAGTATTCTTTCAACTTCTTGTTTTTCGCTTGTTTTCTTAGTTTCTTCAAAAAAGTTTGCTTTCTCTGGAAAATAAGCAGGCATCATCGTGTCAAAGATTTCTGAAAGTTTTTTTCCAACCTTTTTAACTTTTCGTGAAGGCAATTTCGCAATCATCGCTTCGTTAATTTGCCATCGGTTGTTAACTTCGTTTGAAAGATTGATATTTTGCTCGTGAATGATTGGTTGTTTGGTTTCTATCGTTTTGATTTGTTCTGATTGGCTTTCAACATCACACTCGATTGGCTCGTCAACCAAATCGTTTGTTTCTAAATTTTCAAAATCAATTTCTCTTTTTGATAAAATAATATTTTTATTTTTTTTGTTATTGTTAATGTTA
>NZ_JBHILX010000072.1:0-1448 GCF_042193585.1 Bartonella sp. PS7NMGDW | reverse complement strand
GGACGCATCTCACGAGCAAAAACACCGCATGAACCCATGGATAAATTGGCAATTGAAATGCGTGCCAAACGCTTCTGCTTGACCATAGAAGAGGCTAAAAATCCGCTTTCCGGTACCTATATCGGGCGGCTTTATCTGCAAGGTGTGATTAATCAAGACCAATATGATGCTGCACAAAAATATCTTGAAGTGAGAAACAATTACCTATGTGCAAAAGGATTGCCTAATGCAATTTATGATAACTTTACTCCTCCATCAAATGAGGAGGCACAAAAACGGTGGATTGAAAGAGCAACTCATTGTTATGAAGTGACGAAAGAGGCTATCAAAGAAGCACAACACCTCTATAGACAGTATAATCTTTATGCTGCATTACAATATCTTGTTATAGAAGATCAATCGCTAACACATCTTGTTAGTTCTTTGCGTATTGTTCTTAATGCGCTTCATAAGCACTTTAGCCGTTAAAAAAGAATTGACATCAGATGAAAAATCATTAAAATGTGTATATATTTACACATCGTGAGTTTAGGGAATGGAACAAGATAGCCGAAAAATCATTGCAAAATTAAAGCGTGATGGCTTTGAACTTGTCAAAGTAAAAGGTTCTCATCATAAATTAAAAAAAGATGGTAAGGTTGTTATTGTTCCACATCCTAAAAAAAATCTTCCGATTGGTACAGCACGTTCTATCGCACAACAAGCAGGTTGGTTAAAAAAAGGAGAAGAAAAATGAAAAGATTTTTTGCTCTTGTTCATAAAGATGAAGATTCTGCTTTTGGTGTTCAGTTTCCTGATTTTGAGGGACTTTTTTCTGCTGCTGATGAGGAAGAAAATTTAATCGCAAACGCAACAGAAGCACTTCAACTTTATTGCGAAGATATAGATATAGTGCCTATTCCTTCAAAATTTGAGGAAGTCATCCAACGGGAATCTGTCAAAACAGCTTTGTCAGAAGGAGCTTTTTTAATACAAGTCCCCTTTATTGAAAATGATGCAGAAGTGGTACGTACGAATATATCTATTGAAAGAGGGCTTTTGCGTGCAATTGATGATTGTGCACAAGAAAGAGGTTTAACAAGATCTGCTTTTTTGGCAACAGCAGCGCGTCACGAGCTTAATATTTAGATTTTCTTCTTTTTTGGCTGTGTCAATACATACCTTTTTGTTTCTAAAAACACCATATTTAGGTAAAAAAATAAAAAAAATACAAGATCATGATTTTTTTGTTGACATAGTGTAAAAAATCGTATTTAATGACGACACGGCACTAGTCGTATTGTGTCTAAAATTCAAAAATATCCTCAAAAATTCAGTAAAATGTGAACTTGAAACGTGGCTAGAAAGCCCCGTTTTCTCGGTAATTCTGGTTAATCAATTTTTCACAGAATAAAAATCAATATTTGACTAATGATGTCATTAATTATGACTCAAAAGGAGCAATGATG
>NZ_JBHILX010000071.1:0-1451 GCF_042193585.1 Bartonella sp. PS7NMGDW | reverse complement strand
GGACGCATCTCACGAGCAAAAACACCGCATGAACCCATGGATAAATTGGCAATTGAAATGCGTGCCAAACGCTTCTGTTTGACCATAGAAGAGGCTAAAAATCCGCTTTCCGGCACCTATATCGGGCGGCTTTATTTGCAAGGCGAAATAAATCAAGACCAATATGATGCTGCGCAAAAATATCTTGAAGTGAAAAACAATTACCTATGTGCAAAAGCATTGCCTAATGCAATTTATGATGAAATGCCTACAACTTCTGATAACGGAGCAAGAGAGAAATGGGTACAGAAGGCAACAGAACATCTTTTAGCTGTAAAAGATGTTGTTCAAGAAGCCCAATGTTTACACCGTCAATATAACCTTCATGCCGCATTACAGTATCTTGTTATAGAAGATCAATCACTACCACACCTTGTGCTTTCATTGCGCATTGCTCTTAATGCGCTTTATAAACATTTTACGCAAAACCGGTAGTTTTCAAGCGGCGTCTTGGATATTAATGGCAACCTCTTTTCCAAGAGCAATGAGAGTGGATTCCAAGGCATCTAATTTGGTTGCGTGGTTTAAATCCAACAATCGGTCAATTTGTGTTGGATGAAGTTTTAAAAGACGTACGAGATCAGCTTTGCGTAAGTTTTTTTCAATCATAGCGTTATGTATTGCAATTTTTAAAGTCACCAATGAAGATACTTCAACAAAAGGATAGGCAATATCACGATGTCCAAAGGGAATAGGTTCACGATCTTGAAAACGCCCCATAATGACTGTTAAAAGTGCATTTTTAGCCTGTTCCAAAGCCTCTTTTTCATCGTTACCATAGGTAATAAATTCCTGAAAGTCTTTAGAGACGACTAGAAGAGTATCATTGTCATCTTTGATAAATTTGATTGCATATTTCATTTACACCTCCATATTCAGGCTTATTTTAGGTCAAGATCTTTAAGAATCTTCTGGACTAATCCTGTTCCTAATTCTTTTCGCGTACCATGCATAGGTAAAACGGACTTTTTAGAACCGCGCTTTACAAGCAAATGTCCACCTTTCCCTGAAGTAAAACTGCAACCATGCTTTATAAGATATCTTTTCAATTCTTGACTATTCATTATAATAATATAACATCTAAAATGTTTCAATACAACATAAATGTTGCATTAAAGGAAAATAAAGGACATCTTTTAAAACACTATATTTAGGTAAAAAAATAAAAAAATACAATATATTGATTTTTTTGTTGACATGATGTGAAAAATCATATTTAATGACGCTACTGCACTAGTCTTATTGTGTCTAAAATTCAAAAATATCCCCTAAAAATTCAGTAAAATGTGAACTTGAAACGTGGCTAGAAAGTCCTGTTTTCTCGGTAATTCTAGCTAATCAATTTTTCACAGAATAAAAATCAATATTTGACTAATGATGTCATTAATTATGACTCAAAAGGAGCAATGATG
>NZ_JBHILX010000070.1:0-1475 GCF_042193585.1 Bartonella sp. PS7NMGDW | reverse complement strand
CGACCAAAAAGCCGCGGCTGATGCACGAGAACCAGAAGAGATTGATGATGATGAAAACTTTATCCATATGGATGACAATGACAGAGCAACACCACCATCATCTGAATCGGAAAAAGCAGAAAAAGAATCTGAGAAAGAAGAAGAAGACAAAGAGAAGAAAGGCGGTGTTCTCGCAACTTATCATGATATCCGCAGTGGTGAAAAAAAAGAAGTCAAAGTTGGTAACCCACCGTTCCATGAACTCAAATACACCTACCATAACCAATCAGAGGCTGTTGCAGCCATTGCTGCTTATCGCAATAAATCATCACGTGGAAAATCTTCTTTCTCATGTGATATCGGTGGTGATCCGTTTGTGCAAACAGAAGCAAAGCTTGTTCAAGAGCCCCCTTTCCGCCCCTATATTCCAGCAGAATGGCGCATCAAAAGTGTTAAACTCAAACTTGATAAAACGGGTGGTTACACCACAAAAATAGAGTGCGAACTTTTTGATAAAACGCAAGAAGATGCGGCTGGAAACGTTGCAAACACAACACCAGACAAGGATGATACCCTTGATCCAAACGCCCCACCAAACGCATGTGACGAAGGCGAAGGCGTCATCCATATGGATGAAGAGGATAGATAAACAAAGCTATTTTATGATGATAAAAAGAAATACTATTTCTATTTTACTATTCCTAAAAATACAGCTAAACAGCGTTCAATTTCTACCATTTTATCTGCATGAATGGAGCCGAAAGCTGGACTAACTTTTTCACATCTTACCGTCATAATCTTATCAATCATGACTTGCGAAGGTTTTTGCAAACCATTTTTAGCGGTTGGCTGAATCGTAATGCGGAGTAATGGCGCATCAACAAGTGTGCTAGTAATGGGTAAAACCGTTACACTTGTATGCTCACTGAATTGATTAGCTTGAATGATTAACGCAGGTCTTGGTTTACCAAAATCGCCTTGCATAGCTATTGTGACGAGAGATCCACGCATTATTCTGTCCAGCCATCAACATCCATTAAAGATTGATCCATCAACAACTGCATAGATGTATCTGTTTTATCCATTTTTGCGACTAAGCGACATTGGCGTCGGCACTCTTCTGCAAAGTTCGGTTGGCGAATATCTGGTACCCAAATTTGCATTAAACGCAAACCTGCTTTTCTTTGTGCGTTGCGATGTTTTTGAACGCGTTCATTGACGTGCATTGTAGCCATAACAAAATCTCCATTATGTTTCATGTAACGTATAACACAGAAAAAAGTTACATGAAACGAGATTTTTAATAAAAGGCAATAATTGCAATTTTTAATATTCACTCATCCCCGCCTTGTGTGGGGCTTTTTTATGGAGCAACACATGCGAAAAATATCATCAGAAGGACTAGCACTTATCAAACAGTGGGAAGGTTTGCGTTTGAACGCCTATAAAGATGCCATTGGGGTGTGGACAATAGGTTATGGACATACAAACAGTGC